>CAZSJP010000358.1:1904-5599 GCA_964606675.1 uncultured bacterium | reverse complement strand
GTACGCCTATTCCGAGGTCGAGGCGCTGGACGATGCCGACGTGCGGATGGAAGTGACCTGCGACGACGACCTCGTGGTGTGGGTCAACGACCGTCTCGTCTACTCCAACAGGACAAACGATACCGACCGCTTCGGGGTAAGACTCAACAGAGGCAGGAATCACATTCTCTTCAAGGCTCTCAACAAACCGCATGGGTTCGATTTCTCGCTGCGGATCGCGGGCGAGAATGGGCAGCCCCATAGTGCTGTCGTGTGGGAGTAGGGCCATTCGGGGTGCACGTGGCCAGTCGAGACAACAGGCCGATGAGCGCATCGGCAGACTGAGGGGCCAGGGTGAAAGCGGCGCAGGACCATATTGCAGCGGCCCTGTTCGCGACCCTACTGGCAGCGTCGTTCGGTCATGCGTCGGACCCGCTGACGCTCGTGGACGGCGGCAGGCCACGCGCTGTCGTGGTGCTGTCCGATACCGCATCGGACGCTGTCTCCGAGGCCGCTCTCGACATGGTGGACATCATCCGGCGCATGTCCGGCGTTGAGCTGGAGATCCGACCGAAATCCGCAAGGTCGGGACGCGGCCCGGCGCTGGTGCTCGGTCTCGACGACGGCGATTCCTCGCTGGCGCCGCTTGCGTACCACGTCCGGCGCGAGGGTAACGTGGTGGACTTCTCGGGCGGCAACACGATGGGCGTTGTCAACGGCGTGTACGGGTTCCTCGAGCGCGAGCTTGGCTGCCGTTGGTACGCCCCCGGCCCATTGGGCGAATACGTGCCGTCGAGGACGACGATAGCCGTCGGCGAGCTGGACATGTCGGATGCGCCCGATTTCGAGAACGTCAGCGGATTCGGGCCGTACCCCGATGGTCGTGCGGGCCGGCTGTGGCTGCTCCGGAACGGCTTGGTGGGGTTTCCGAACCCCTATCACGGCCACAACTGGAACAGCATCGTGCATCCGTCTGTGCGCGACGAACGCCCCGAGCTATTCTCGTTCCCCAGAGGCGGGGCCAAGTTTCAGCTCTGCACGACCCATCCCGACGTGATCGATTCGGCGACCGCGGCAGCGCGTCGTTACTTCGACAGAAGCCCCGGCAATCCGATGTTCTCGCTCAGTCCGAACGACAACGGCAAATTCTGTCAGTGCGAGCGCTGCCGCGCGCTTGATCGGGAACTCGGAGTCGATCGACTCACTCCGAAGGCCGGCCGGTTCACGCCGCGTCTGGTCTACTTCTGCAATCAGGTCGCAGAGCGGCTCGTCGAGACGCACCCCGACAAGTATCTGGCGTTCTACGCCTATATGTCCCACACCGCCCCGCCGGCGACGATCAGGCCCCATCCGAATCTGATCCCGGTCGTCTGCAAGACGCCGTGGGCCCACTGCGCCCACCACGCAATCGACGACCCTCAATGCGAACGCAACCGTCGTATCGCCGATGCCCTGAGGGGCTGGACCGCAGTCTCGTCCAACGTCTGGGTGCACGAGTACTACGGGCACTACCATTGGTACGGCCCCTACGGACTGCTGCACACGATCAGGTGCGACATGTCGTGGATGCGGGCGCGCGGCGTCGTCGGATTCACGAGCGAGACACACGCCAACTGGTGGACGCAGGGCCTGAACTCCTACGTCGCCGTGAAACTCGCATGGGACCTCGGCGCCGACGTCGATGCGATCGTGCGCGACTACTACGCGCATCTGTACGGCCCCGCGGCACGGCACATGTCCGCATACGGTCAGCGCTTCGAGGACTTGCTGCAAGGCGCGTCGTACGACCGCGATTGGGAGGAGTCGTTCGTGGAGGACGTAACGCCGGGCTTCGTGGCGAACGCGGCACTCCATCTCGATAGCGCGGAGGCGGTCATGGCGAGCGCCCCGGTTCCTGAGCGGGCACGCGACGCGGTAGTCGCTCGGCTGAGGAAGGTACGGGCCGGCCATCGACTCATGGCGGCTCAGGCACAAACCATGCGCAAGGATCCCGATGGGAGCTCGCCGATGCCGTTGCTCGCACGGATGGAGTCCGATCCCGAACTGCAGGACGTCGTCGAACTCGGTCTGGCGCGGGGCTACTTGTCCAGCGACGTGGCGAGGGCCCGCCCGTATCGCCGCGCCTGGGACAGGACGACGCTCACCGATCGAGAGCGGGCCGATCTCATCGCCGCGTTCCGGGACAACCGGACACTCGAAGTGGCGCGCGGCCTCGGTTTCATCACCGATTGGCGCATCATCGGCCTCTTTGCGGCGACGCCTGGCCGGGAGTTGGCAACACGGCACCCGCCCGAGCGCGAGACCGACTTCAGCGCGGTATACGAGGGCAGGCACGGCGAAGTCGGGTGGCAGAGGCACCGCACGATGGGTCCCTACGGCGTGGTCGACTTGGGGCGGCTGTTCTGGCCGCTCGGCACCGATTCGAGCGTGGCGTACCTGTACGCCGAGGTGGAGCTCGATCGCAACGATCCCTACGCTCAGGTGCGCCTCGGCAGCAACGACGGCGTGGTGCTCTGGCACAACGGAGAACGCGTGCTGCTGAGCGACACCGAACGGCCGCTCACCCTCGACCAAGACCGACTGACGATCCGCGTTCGCCCGGGCAAGAACACGTTCCTGGCGAAGGTGAACAACACCGACCACAACTTCGAGTTCGCGATGCGTCTGCTGACGCGCGACAACAGGCCGATGCGTGTATCGGCAGACTGAGGGAGCAAGATGATCGGGGCTTTGCGCAACTTCGCGACAGCTGTTTCCACAATCCTACTGGCAGCGTCGTCCGCTGACGCGTCAGACCGTCTGACACTCGTCGATAGCGACAGCCCTCGTGCAGTCGTCGTGCTGTCGGATACGAGGTCAGCCATCGTCAGGGAAGCGGCACTCGACATGGTGGACATCGTTCATCGCATGTCGGGCGCGACCATGCCTATCGTGCGCGAAGCCGAGGGACGTCCGGCCCTGGTGCTGGGCCTCGACGACCGAGATTCCTTGCTGGCGCCGCTTGCGTACCACGTCCGGCGCGAGGGTAACGCGGTGTACTTCTCGGGCGGGTCCGACAGAGGCGTCGCCAACGCCGAATACGCGTATCTGGAGCAGGAGCTTGGATGCCGATGGTACATCCCGGGGCCGCTTGGCGAATACATCCCGAAGCGTAGGACAGTCGCCGTCGGCGAAGTCGACATGACCGACGAACCCGATTTCGAGAGCGTAAGCGGCTTCGGTGGCTACCCTGATGGCAAGGCGGGCCGGCTCTGGCTGCGGCGAAACCGGCTCCTGGGCTTCCCGAATCAGTATCACAGCCACAACTGGCGGAACCTACTTTCGCCGAGCCTGAGCGCCGAACACCCCGAGTGGTTCGCCCTTGTCGACGGCGGGCGCGGCGATCAGCTCTGCACGACCAATCCCGATGTGATCGACTCGGCCGCCGCTGTCGCGATTCGCTACTTTGACAACAGCACGTCGCCGATGTTCTCTATAAGCCCGAACGACAACGGCCGGTTCTGCGAGTGCGATCGCTGTCTGGCGCTCGACAAGACCCTCGGCGCCGACACGATTGCGTCGGAGACCGGCAGCTTCACGCCGCGGCTTGTGCACTTCGGTAATCAGGTCGCCGAACGCGTCGTGAAGAAGCACCTCGACCGCTATCTGGCGTTCTACGCGTACATCTCGCACACAGAGCCCCCGGCGTCCATCAGGCCGCATTCGAACTTGATACC
>CAZSJP010000358.1:0-1894 GCA_964606675.1 uncultured bacterium | reverse complement strand
GTGTGCAAGACGCCGTGGGACTACTGTGCGCACCATGCAATCGACAACGCCGAATGCGAACGAAACGTCGCGTTCTCGCGCGTCATCGATGGGTGGGACTCCGTCGCGTCGAAGGTCTACGTATACGAGTACTACGGCCACTACCACTGGTATGGCCCGTACGGTATCGTCCATGCCATCAGGCGCGATCTCCCATGGATGCGCGCACATGGCGTGGTCGGCTTCAACAGCGAGACACACGGCAACTGGTGGACGCAGGGGCTGAACTTCTACGTCGCCATCCGGCTGCTTTGGGATCGGGGCGCCGACGTGGATCGGATCGTCTCCGAGTGGTACGAGCACCTCTACGGCCCCGCCGCTGGGAATCTGAGGGCGTATGCCGAGGCGTTCGAAGAGCTGTTCGACGCGGTCCCGTACGACCGGGATCACGAGCGATCATTCGTCGAAGACGTGACGCCGGAGTTCATCGAACGCGCTGGTGCGCTGATCGAGGCGGGCGAGTCGGCGCTCGGGAACGCGAATGTCTCACGACTCCGGCGCGAAGCAATCGGAAAGAGGCTCCGTAAGGTTCGCGCGGGGCACGACTTTACGCGCGCGCAGGCCGGCGTCGAGCGCGCGAACGCCGAACCGATGGAGCTGCTGATGGGCGAAGGTTCCCTGATGGGTGCGCTCTCCAGGCTGGAGGCCGATTCGACGCTGCACGACGTGATAGAGCTGGGCCTGGCTCGGCGAGTGCTCTCCGACAACGACCGGCCGAGGCAGGCCTACCGAGGCGCGTTCGACCAGACCAACGTTACCGGCGACAGGCGCAACGAACTGCTTGAGGCGTTGCAGGCGGGCAGAAGCCGCGAGTTCGCGGCGGGGATGGGCTTCATCACCGACTGGCACGTCATCGGCCTGTTCGATGGAAGACCGGGCGAAGGTCTGTACACCGTCGCGGCGCCGGAACGCGAGATCGACTTCGGCGCGACATACGAGGGCAAGTACGGCGACGTGCGCTGGGTACGCCACAAGACGAACGACGCATTCGGCAAGGTCGACCTGCGCGAGATATTCCGACCGAACCTCACTGACTTCTGCAACGCATATCTCTACGCCGAGGTCGAATACAACGTCGGGCTGCCCTATGCCGAAGTACGCCTCGGCAGCAACGACGGGGCGACGCTCTGGCACAACGGGCGGCTCATTCACACCAGCGACGTCGAGCGTGGGTTGACGGTGGATCAGGACCGGGTGATGGTAACGCTCACCGCAGGCACGAACCGCTTCCTGGCCAAAGTCTACAACGCCGGCAACCGCTTCTCGTACTCGATGCGCATTCTTCATTGGGACGGCAAGCCGATGAACGTATCGGCAGACTGAGGGACCAGAATGAGAGATGCATCGAACCGAACTGTCGCGGCCCTTCTCGCGGCCTTGCTGGCCGCGTCGTCCGTCTGGGCGTCGGACCGGCTGACGCTCGTCGACGACGGCAGCCCACGTGCCGTCGTCGTGCTGTCGGACACGGCATCCAAGGTCGTTCGCGAGGCTGCCCTCGATATGGTGGACGTCGTCCGGCGGATGTCGGGCGCGCTCCTGCCGATCTCGCCGCAGAGGAACGACCGTAGAGCCTTGGTGCTGGACGCCCCTGATGCCGACAATTCGCTGGCGCCGCTGGCGTACCGCGTCTGGCGCGAAGGTGACGCCGTGTACTTCGCGGGCGGGTCCGACAGAAGCGCCGCCAACGCCGTATACGCGTTTCTGGAGCAGGAGCTTGGATGCCGCTGGTACATTCCGGGGCCGTTGGGGGAGTACATCCCCGAGCGAAGCACGATAGCCGTCGGGAGCGTGGACCTACACGACGTGCCCGACTTCGATTGCATCGCGGGTTTCTACGATCGGCTCGCAAGAGACG
>CAZSJP010000357.1:0-5611 GCA_964606675.1 uncultured bacterium | reverse complement strand
GAGGCATCTACATGTCCGGCTCGGGCACGCGCCTCGGGATGCACAACAGCGTCATCAGCGGCAACACGGCCTCATACGGCGGCGGGCTGTTCTTCGACGGTCCCACGGCAACGCTCGCGAACTGCACGATCGCGGGCAACATAGCTGCCAACAAGGGTGGTGGAATGCAGAACTCCGCCGCGACTGTCAAGCTGTCTCGTTGTGTGATATCCGGGAACACCGCTGCCGTCGGAGCCGGATGGGTCAGTGCCGCTCTGTCCAACACGATCCTGACGAACTGCACTATCGTTCGCAATGTCGCTTCGTCCAAAGGCGGCGGATTCCATATCCTATCTGCAGACGCCTCGGTTGCGCTCTCGAACTGCATCATGTGGGAGGATTCACCGCAGGAGGTCGACGTACTGAGCGGCACGATCATCGCCACCTACTCGGACATCCAGCGCGGCTGGCCGCTTGAACACCCCGGCATCGGCAACATAGACGCCGACCCGCGATTCGTCGATGCCGCGAACGGCGATTACGGCCTGCACGTGACGTCCCCGTGCATTGACGCGGGGTCCCCCTATGTGCTTGATGCCGACCTGTCGCGTTCCGATATGGGCATGTCCGGCGGCGACGGTCCGATAGCCCAAACCAACGTTTCCGGCACGATCGCCACCACGACCTGGACGGCAGGCAGCCTGCCCTACCGCGCCTACCGAGTCATTGGCACCATCACGGTGCCGGCAGGCAACACGCTCACCATCGAGCCGGGCGTAGACGTTCTCTTCGACGCAGACGTGCAGTTCATCATCCAGGGCAGCCTGCACGCCGTCGGCACCGAGACCGACTCGATCCGGTTCATCAAGGCCGCGGCCGCCGAATGGGGTGGCCTCCGCATATCCAGAGCCGACTCGAGCACGATCGGCTACACACGCGTGAGCGATGGCAACGCAGAGGGGGATCTGCCGCACCGGCTCGGCGGAGGCATCTACGTGTCCGGCTGGGGCACGCGGCTCGGGATGCACAACAGCGTCGTCGGCGGCAACACGGCCTCATACGGCGGCGGGCTGTTCTTCGAAGGTTCCGAGGCGACACTGACGAACTGCACGATCGCGGGCAACAGTGCCGACAACAAGGGTGGTGGGATGCAGAACGCCGGCGCGACAGTTGAACTGTCGAATTGTATGCTGTCTGGGAACCGGGCTGGGCCCGGAGAAGGATGGCTTAGTGCCGGTCTCTCCAGCACGATCCTGACGAATTGCATCATCACCGGCAATGGATTCCAGGTCAACTCTCCAGATGCTGCTGTAACGCTCACGAATTGCATCATGTGGGGGGATGCGCCGCAGGAGATCGAGGTTCTAAGCGGCTTTTTATCTGTGACATACAGCGATATCCAGGGCGGCTATGCCGGCACGGGCAACATAGACGCCAACCCACGGTTCACCGATGCGCCCACCGGCGACTACAGTCTACAGCCGAATTCGCCGTGCATTGACATGGGATCCCCCTATGTGCTTGATGCCGACCTGTCGCGCTCCGACATGGGCATCTTCGGCGGCGACGGTCCGATCCCCGACATTCCGCGCATCGAGGTCAGCCCCACGTCGCTGACCGTGAATGGAGCCGAGCCGGAGACGCTGCACGTCTTCAACACCGGCTGGGCGGTACTGAACGTATCCGGCATCGATTTGCCGACGCACTTCGCGACCACGGCGGGCTTCCCGCAGAGCGTGGCGCCAGGCGATTCCTTGCTTGTGCCTGTGACCTATTCTGGCTCCCACGCACAGGCGGGCGTTGCCACTATCCTGTACGACGACGCGATCCGGGGTGCCATAGATGTCGATCTGAAGGGCTACGTGGGCACGCGCGTATCCGGTAACGTGTTCGGTACGTGGACGGCAGCCGCCGGCCCATATTGGGTGGACAGTGCAGTGACAGTGCCTAGCGGGAAGCTGCTGACCATCGAACCCGGCGTGGACGTGTTGTTCGAGGTGGATGCAGGCTTCCAGGTAGAAGGCTGGCTCTCCGCCATCGGTACCGATGGCGACAGCATCAGATTCCTTGCCACTGCGTTCAACCAGTCGGGTGAATGGGGCGGCATCCAAATCACGGTCGACGACTCAAGCACCATCGCGTACACGCGCGTCAGCGATGGCGGCGGGTTGCGCCTCTCCGGATCGACTGCGCGCTTCGGAGTTCACAATAGCGTCATCAACGGCAACAGCGGCGACGGCGTTAGCATCGGCCAGCTCACAACAGCGACGCTCACGTATTGCACCATCAGCGGCAACAGCGGCAACGGGGTGTCCGTAGGCGAGTATGCCTCGGCAGCTCTCACCAACTCCACGATTAGTGGCAATTCCGGCGAGGGGCTGCACAACTACCGGGCTGAGGCGGCCTTGACGAACTGTGTCATGTGGGGCAACACGCCGCATGAGATCTACATATACAACGGCACGGTCACGGTTACCTACTCGGACGTTCAGGGAGGATACGCCGGCACGGGCAACATCGACGTCGACCCGCTCTTCGCGGACCCGGGGAACGGCGACTACTCTCTGACCATCGTTTCGCCCGCCATCAACAGGGGCGACCCGGCCAGCCCGCCCGACCCCGACGGCACGCGCGCCGACATGGGAGCCATCCCTGTCGACCTATCCGACGGCCCAACTATCGTCAGCGGCGCCCTCGCCACCGAGACCTGGACGGCTGCAAACGGCCCGTACCACGTCAACGGCGTAATCACGGTAGGTCCTGGCAGCACCCTCACCATCGAACCCGGCGTGGACGTTCTCTTCGACGCCGACGCGCAGTTTGTCGTCGAGGGCAGCCTGCACGCGGTCGGCACCGAGACCGACTCGATCCGGTTCATCAAGGGCGCGGCCGCCGAGGGGGGTGGCCTCCGCATCGGTGGAGGCGATTCGAGCACGATCGGCTACGCACGCGTGAGCGACGGCAGCGCAGAAGGGGATTTGCCGCACCGGCTCGGCGGGGGCATCTATCAGTCCGGATCGGGCACGCGGCTCGGGATGCACAGCAGCGTCGTCAGCGGCAACAGGGCCTCATACGGCGCCGGGCTGTTCTTTGAGGGCTCCACGGCGACGCTCACGAACTGCTCGATAGCCAGCAACACCGCTACCAGCAAGGGTGGTGGGATGCAGAACTCCGCCGCGACTGTCAAGCTGTCTCATTGTGTGGTATCCGGGAACACTGCTGCCGTCGGAGCCGGATGGCTCAGTGCCGCTCTGTCCAACACGATCCTGACGAACTGCACTATCGTTCGCAATGTCGCTTCGTCCAAAGGCGGCGGATTGCACATCCTGTCCGCCGATGCCTCTGCAACGCTCACGAGTTGCATCATGTGGGGAGACGCGCCGCAGGAAATCGACGTTCTGAGCGGTTCTGTGTCCGTGGCATACAGCGACATCGAGGGCGGCTATGCCGGCGCGGGCAACATCGATGCCGATCCGCTGTTCGTCGATGCCGCCAGCGGCGACTACCATCTCCGACTCAAGTCGCCGTGCGTCGACACCGGAGATCCGGGCGAGCCCGCGGACCCGGATGGCTCTCGTTCCGACATGGGCGCACGGCCGTCCGATCACACGATCCCCGGGCCGCCTGAATGGTATCCGCATCCGGATACGTCCACAGCAGAGGGCGACACGCTGGCGTTGACCGTCCGAGCGGTCGATCCGAACAACGATTCGCTCGTCTACGACATGCCGGTTGTCCTGCCCTCCGGCGCTTCATTCGACGTCGAATCCGCGGAGTTCGTCTGGGTACCGGGATTCGATCAGGCCGGGGACACGCTCGTTGTATTCTCCGTCACCGCGGGAGCAGAGACCGCGCTCGACACGGTGCTGATCTCCGTGCTTGGTACGAACCGTCCTCCCGCCTGGGCCGCTCGGGCAGACACCAGTTGCGCCGAGGGTGAGGCCCTCGAGTTCGTCGTCTTTGCGTCGGATCCCGATGGTGATCCGTTGCGGTATTCCGCAGCACTATTGCCGGGTGGGGCGGCGTTCGACACGCTCAGCCGAGCCTTCACGTGGGTACCGGATTACTCGCAGGAGGGGGATGCCCTCGTCGTGTTGGAGGTCACCGACGGCGTCGCAGTGGTTCCCGACACGGTGGCCATCAGCGTCTTGGGGACGAATCGCGCGCCGGTCTGGGCCTCGCGCCCGGACACGAGTACGACGGAGGGCGTTGAGCTGGCGCTCACCGTCGGAGCGACGGACGCGGATGGCGATACGTTGCACTTCAGCGCGACGGTGATGCCCTCAGGTGCGACGTTTGATACGACGACGGGGGTGTTCGCGTGGACACCGACGTTCGATCAGGCGGGCGATACTCTGGCGGTGTTCGTCGTGAGCGACGGGGCGGCCTCGACCGAGGACACTGTGCGCATCACCGTGATCGACGATCTGACGGCGGTCGCCGCTTCGCTGCCCGTCCGCACGGAACTGCGTTCGACCTACCCCAATCCGTTCAACCCCACGACCACGCTGCTGTACGGTGTGGCAGAGGCGCAACGCGTCAGAGTGACGCTGTACAGCTCGACCGGGCAGGTCGTCCGGCGACTGGTCGACGGCGTGCAGCATGCAGGCTTCCATCAGGCAGTGTGGAACGGCAAGGACGATGCGGGGCGGGGCGTTGCGAGCGGGATGTACATCGTGAGCTTCGTCGCGAGGGACGTGACGCACGTGAAGCGTATAGCTTTGATCAGATAGGCTCTCAGGCATCGGACAGAGGGGACGCCGGTGGGGAAGACGGTACTCGTGAGGCAATCAGCGCCGACGCGCCAGGGCTCTCGAGAGTACCTGGCACCCGCTTAGCCACATCGGCTCGACGAGTCCACAGTGGGGTGACCCTACGAGGGCATGTGCGTTACACTGGCTCGATCTGTGCTCGCGAGCTCTGAGAGGCGCTACGCCCCGTAGCTCTTCGCCGCACGACGGGCTTGCCGATGCCGCAGCACGCAGCGACGCCTGCGTGAATCCACTGAGACCTCACCCACGCTGCCGTCCGCGTCGATGCGCTGTGGAGAAGCATCGGTTCGAGTGGGGTGTTTGGCCTGTGACTCCGGAGGGCTGATCTGGTGGCACTTGCTGCGGACTATCGTGGCGAACTGCGCCGAGAGTGTGCCGCGAACGCCGCGGAGGCACGGTTAAAGGGACCCACGCCTTCGCGCAGGTCCCTTTCTTGCCAGAAATACCCCCGGTAGGATTCGAACCTACGACCAATTGATTAAGAGTCAACTGCTCTGCCAGCTGAGCTACGGAGGCGTGTTATGTAGACAATATGATACGGACTTGGCGCCGCGCCGTCAATGCTCCTTGCGCCCGAATGGAACGCCGCGGCGCGCTCGGACATCTGAAGACTACGAGTGGCCGAGAGCGTTGCCGTACGTTCGGTCCGGTTGACCGTATCGCCCCGGTGTGTACACTTTACTATTCTGAAGAGTGTGCGTGAGCGCGCGCGGTGCGCGCCTCGAAGTTGGAGATTGGATGCAGGAGCGCAAAGAGGTCCTGGGCGAGGCGTGTCGGATAGCTGGAGCGGCCGGCGAGTTGGCGCTGCAGTATTTCGGGCACGTGCAGCCCGAGACGAAGGACAACAGCACGTACGTAAC
>CAZSJP010000356.1:0-5625 GCA_964606675.1 uncultured bacterium | reverse complement strand
ACACCCGGCTATCCCGCCTCCGACGACAGTCAGATCGCATTCCACACAGGATGTAGAGAGAGACTTGGTCATCAACATTCCTCACAATCGGTGAGTCGCACAGATCGCGGTCTTCGGCAATTCCACATCGAGCCGCTCACGCCGAGGGTGAGCCGCCAAGTTAGGCAGGGCACACGAAACCCGGCGCATCGGCCGTTCTCGCCGGTGCCTAATGGTCGGGGGGGACCAGCCGTGCGGCAAGGGTTGGTTCGCGCGAACGTCAGTTGTTGTGGGCGGCTCCGATCCCCGTCGTTGCCACGTTGCGGCAAGCCGCTGCGATCATCGGGCAAGAGGCGACGGCGGGAGCGAGAACCGCGCCGTCGGCAGTCGTATCTTAGGAGGTGGTGGTCGCACCCGTCGCGGTGCGGGCTGTCGGAAGGAGGCCACGATGGAGACCCTGATCAGGTTCGTTCCCGGAGCCACACTCATATTCGTTGCGCTCGTCTCAATCGCCGTGTCGGTGCCTCTCTACAAGGGGCAGGTGAAGATGAACAAGTGGTATGGCGTCCGCACGGCGAAGAGCTTCTCGTCCGACGAGAACTGGTACGCCGTCAACAAGTACGGCGCTCGGCAGCTGATGCGGTGGTCGGTTCCGGAGTTGGTTTCCGGAATAGCCCTCACCTTCCTGCCATTCGGCGTCGCCACGGTGGTCGCAATGATCGTCGTATTGCAGGCGTGTCTGGTCATCCCGCTCGTGCAGGTCTATCGATTCGGCAAGAGGCTCCCTGACGGACCGGTCGACGATTCTGAGCCCAGAAGTTGCGATACCGGCCGCTAACGCGATGACCGGACGTTCCGTCCGCCGGTATGGGAGATGAGGGCGACGCGGCCAGACGGCGACGCCGTGACGCCTGGGCATGCCACGTGTTTGGTGGCTTGACGTGCCGCAAGATCGTGCAGCGGGAGATCGGTGGCAAGCTGGGGCTCATTTCATGTCGGCCTGGGAGTGATGCGAGGGGAGGTTGACCGGCTCGCCAGCCGTCGTATTCTGGAGGCGAGTTGGATGGATGGCACGGTCCACCGATGGAGGGAGATCCGAGATGCGATCTCTAACTTGGGATAGCCCCGGCTTCGTGCTTGTGATCATCGCACTGGTCGTGATCCTGGTTTCTGCGCCGTTGTATGCGGGGCGAGTCCCGATGAACAAGTGGTACGGCATCCGCATCCAGAAGAGCTACTCGTCTGACGAGAACTGGAACGCCATCAACGAGTACGGCGGTCGGCAGCTTGTCCTGTGGTCGATTCCGATGCTGGTCGCGGGCGTCGTCCTCATGGCTCTCCCGGTCACACTGGCTACAGGGTTCGCCGCCATCGTCGTGTTGGTGGTCTGCGTAGCGGCTCCACTGGTGCAGGTGTATCTATTCAGCCAGGAACTCCCCGAGCCCAGGCCGGCCGACGCTCGGCCCGCCGCCGGTCACGATGCGGGTCAGTGATGCGACGCCCGTGACGGACCACGCCGGGGTATCAGTCCCTCGCCTCCAGTTCGTCGCGCGAGATGCCCAGAATCGGCCCTAGCGTGTTCTGGAACTGATGCAGGTCCATGACCGGCTGCAAGTCCCGTTCGTGGGCGCGCGCCCAGTTGAAGACCTCCCACGCCTTGTCTTGTGCATCGGCTGCTCCGGCGAAGTGTGCGCTGAACGCGTCGGCGAGCAGCTCGCACAAGTCGAGGAAGGCGGCCAGGTACTCCCATGACCGGCACACGGCAGGGACAGGATCGGCGATGCCAGCCGCCACGTGGGGCCGCATCGCGGCGGTCGCCTCGCGCACGCGGGCCAGCGACGCCCCAGCGGCGGCACGAGCGCGCTCATCTCTCTCGCCGCGGATGAGCGGAGGATCGAACAGCTCCGACACTCGCGCGAGGAACGCCTCCACGGCGGCGCCCTGTTCTCCGAAGGCCGCACCCAGGTAGTCCGCCACGATCGCCTCGAAGCTCAAGCTCGCGTCCCAAAGCGTCCGCCCCATCACGACCATATTCAGCGCCGTGGGGAAGAACACGCGCTGCACCTGGCAGCTTACCAGCCCGTTGAGCCCCAGATCGCCGAGGCGCTGGATGTCCTCGTGCAGCACGCGAGCGGCGACGATCTGCCCGGGGTCCTTGTAGTGGTCCCACATCAGGTGATAGTCGAAGTCGAAGCCGTCCCCCCTGAATGCGCGGTCCCAGCTCTTCAGGAAGGCCGTGTTGGTGCCTGGGTCGCTAGGGAACTCCAATCGATTGCGCACGAACGGCGGTAGCTCAGCCACGTCCGACACGCCGGCGGCGAAGGCCGTCGAGTACGAGCGTGTGATGGGTGCGAACATCAGCAGGAAACGTTCGGGATTGGCGATGCGCTCGCGCTCGGGTGACCACAGCAGGTCGACGTAGACGAGGAACACGATCCGCGTGTCCAGGCCGGCTTGTTCCATGGCCGCATCGAGTTCGTTCAGCATCCGCACGTACAGGTCGGCGGGGCGATGGTCGACGCAGAGCGGACACTCGCAGTGGTTGTTCGTTCCGTCGGCCAGCCAGAAGTGCAAGATGTCCACGTCGGCGTTGGTCTGTGCATATTCGACGATTGATTGCACGATGATGCGGCGCGTCTCGGGGTTGCCGTAGCACAGGTTGGTGTTGATCGCGATGCCGTCGTCCCAGAGCTTACGCTCGCCGGCGATTTCGGCGAGGTGCCGGACCGCCTCTTCCGGCACCGGACCCTCGTGCTTGAACCAACCGGAGCCGGGAATGCCGAACGGCTCGCATGTCCAACCGTGGCCGACCATGTGCAGGTCGAGGCCGCGCTTCTTGATGTCGCCGCGAAGCCTGAGCGTCATGTCCCGCGCCCGTTCGACGGGGAACGGGCGGCGCGGCAGGAGCGGGTTGCCCACGTGCTCGTACCAGCGCTGGAAGAAGTTGTAGGAGTCGCGGAACTGGATGAAGTAGGCATTGAAGCCGACTTTCGGGAGCCAGTCGACCATGTCGCGCACGTTCTCGTACGACACGGCTCCCTCGATACAGACGCCGCGATGGTCGTAAGAGGCGCTCTCGGACAGACTCACCGGCTCGAAGGGCGACATTCGTGACGGGACTACCTCGCCGTCGGACCCAGGGCGCAGCCACCGAAACCCTAACTCTCGCAGGTAGCGGTACACTCCGATAAGCACGCTGCGGCCATTGGAGCCGGCGATATAGCCGCCGTCGGAGTCGATGGCGATGGTGCACGCATCGGTGCCTGCATCGAGATCGCCACCGGGCAGGTCTGCGGCCAATCCCAGCCATATAGTGCCGGACGCGGCCCGGTGGCGCTTCCGCGCCAGCACCCGCCCCGAGTCCCCCGTGGACGCGACCAGGCAGCGTTTCAGCTCGATGGCCGCAAAGCGCACGGCCGGTTCGTCGGACAACCGGACGATTCTGAACTCTGACATGACGTCTCCTCGTTGTGTGTGGTGGCGCAGACATCTAACCGGGTGAATTCTACGTCTGAATCCCAGTCGACACCAGTGGAGAAGCAAGCGAATGCTGCCGACTGGCATGTGAAGCGGCCCCAACCTCGCTGCAGTGGTCGGCCGTCCCGTTGGTGAACTGCCAGGTTTCGACCGGCCACCGGCGTGCCGACGCCGCCCTGGCAATACACGTTGAGCCCGAAGTGCCGGAAGATGTCGTGACGGTCCGTGCGATCGGCGGGCAAGCACTCGGTGTGCCAGCGGTCGATGGTCTGCCCCCACCAACCGGCCCACTCGACGATGGGCGGCCGGTCGACGCGCTGGAAGCTCATGATCGCGTGGAAGCGCTCGCGTGTCGTCATCGTGTCCACTGGGAGAGTCTCCGTGGGTGCTGATTCGGTGGACTCGTTCGAGAAGGCCGGCGCAAACAAGGCGAGGGGCGCGTGCGGGCACAACGCTCCCTGGCGAACGCGCTTGAGGGAATGCGCGTGGTGTGCCGCTTCATCCAGAGGTGCCGCACGAGCGCCCGAGCGCCACGCTCCAAGCTGGAGTCGTCGAAGCTGTCCGTGGTGGGCGCAGGTTCCTTCCGGTCATCAGATCTGCGTCGTGTCGACGATTCCGACGGCAATGTCCTCCTTGTTGACCGAGTGCGCGATCAGCAGCCGCTCGCCATCGACGAGACAGCACGGATACTGGTAACCGTGGCACTTCAGGTGCCCCTGAAACCGTTGCCGGGTTGGCTCGATGACAAGCTGATACATCTTGTTAAACTTCGCGCCGTCGTCGGATATGGAGAGCGCGAGGAAGTTCCTGTCCATGTGGACGCGTGTGGAGTTCCCCACCTGGTACACTCGTCCGTCGGACAGGCGTCCGGCGGAGGTGCGCGAGCCGGAGTCGGGGAAGTTGGTGCGCATGATCTCGGTCCAGGTCTCTCCGCCGTCTTCACTGAGGGTCAGCCCCAGGTAGGTCGACGCGCTCTCGTCGCGCCAGTACATCCAGATACGGCCGTCGTCATCCGTATACCACGTCGCCTCTCCGTAACAGAAAACGCCCCAGTCGTAGCCCGCGTAGTAATCCTCCCGATTGCCGCGCCAGGGCTGGAGGACAATCTGCGGCTCATCCATGGGATCGTCCCCCGGCCACAGGAGCACGCCGGGCCGGCCCTGGTGATCGGTTGTGGGCCCCATGAGGCGCCCTTCGCTGGTCAGCCGCGGGTTCTCGAACATCCACTGCGTGTCCACGTATTCTTTCTTGACGATCGCCCAGTTCGTTCCGTCCTGCGTCGCCCAGAGGTCGTTGCGGACGGAAACCTTCGCGTTGTCATGGGCGCTCATCCCCGGGGAGGTGGCGTGGGCAAGGTCCCATTTCTCCTGGATGAAGGCGAAGAGCGTATCGCCTCTGGCGAAGAGTCCGCCCAGGTTTCGCAGCATGCCTTCTCTCTCGTCACCGTCAGCAACAAGGATGCGCTCCGACCACTCTGCGCCATCCTTGGAGCGAGAGATGAAGGTCCGCTGCCCCGGCCACTCCTCGTTGACCATGCAGTTGTCCCACGCGAACCAGTACCGGCCCTTCCACTTGACGATGTTCGGATGATGGTTGTAGGTCCCCAGCTCCGTGGACGTGGTGAAGACGCTGTGCCGGTCCATCTCGAAGACCGGCACCACGCCCTGCCCAGCAAATCCGTCCTCCCGCGTACACCCAGTCATGGCGAACTGGTGCATGGTGAAGTAGCCCTTGACGAGGCGCTTCATCTCGGGGGTCAGCACGTCGACCATTTTCCGCTCGTAGACGTCCGGTTTGCTCACGTTTCAACTCCTCCTCGGTGTCGAGTGACCCGCCGATCTCGCAGCACCGGGGTCGCGATACCACATGGCTCGCCCTGCCCAGCGTGCGACCTACCGTGCGTCGCGGCAGTGTTGGAGTAGTGCTCGCCAAGTCCTCGAAAACTACCGTGGCGGCACCTCCCAACGCACGGTGTGGCACACACTCGTGCCCGTTTCCGGTGGCTCGATGTGGTAGGGGGTCAGCGCATAGATGGTGACGAGGATGCCGTCGGACAGTTGTCGCGTGGTCGGCCAACCCGCGGCGTGGCCGTTGGAGATGGCCAGCTGCAGGGGATGGTCGAAGTCCCACGTCTCGCCGCTGTCGTCACTCAGAACCCCACCCACGCCG
>CAZSJP010000355.1:0-5638 GCA_964606675.1 uncultured bacterium | reverse complement strand
ACGCGTATCCGGCATCCTCGGCTGGTAAGGGAATCGCTCGACGGCGCCATCGGCCAGCTCGACCCCGATCCCCGGCGCATCCGGGATCGTCAGGAATCCATCTATGCATTCGAGCGGCGCCTTGACGATATTGTCCGGCCTGGGCGGCCACTCGCTCTGAGGGTATTCCTGAATCGCGAAGTTCGGTATGCACGCCGCAAGCTGTATGCACGCCGCGGTGCTCACCGGACTCAACGGGTTGTGCGGCACGACTTCGACGTGCCTCGCCTCGGCTAGCGCGGCGACCTTCTTGCAGTGCGTCAGCCCACCGGCCAGGCACACGTCTGGACGGATGTACTGAACCGCGCCCCGGGCAAGCAGCATCTCGAACTCGAATATCGTGTGGATGCGTTCGCCGGTCGCGATCGGAATGTCGACGTGCTCCGCGACTAACGCCATCGCGTCGAAGTTGTCCGGCAACAGCGGGTCTTCGTAGAAATACGGGTGGAACTCCTCTATCCCGCGGGCGAGCACGATGGCCTCGTGCGGCGTGAGCCAGCGATGTATCTCAATGCACAGATCGACGTTGTCGCCCACCGCCTCGCGGCACCGGCCGACCAAGTCGATGGCATCGCGCATCTTGTCGGCGTGGGTATGGAAATAGGGTTTCTTGCGCGACCCGTCGGCGAACGGCGAAAGGTGGCCTACCGCCGTGAAACCGTTGTTCTTCGCGTCGACACAGGCCTGCACGAGCGCCTCTTTTGTCGGCGCCTGCACGTGGTAGTAGACCCGGGCCTTGTCGCGACACTTGCCGCCGAGGAGTTGGTAACATGGGACGCCGAAGAGCTTTCCCGCGATGTCCCAGAGCGCGATGTCGATGGCGCTGAGCGCGCCCATGATCGCTGCGCCGCGGAAGTGAGACCAGCGGTACAGGTACTGCCAGTGGTGCTCGATTCTCATCGGATCCTGGCCGATCAGGTATCGCTTGAAGGTCTCGACCGCCTGGCCCGACGCCTCTTGGAAGCCCCATGCGCCCGACTCGCCGAGGCCGGTGATCCCCTCGTCCGTGTGGACCTGCACCAGGATGTACCGGTGTACCAGAAGAACCTCGATATCGGTGATCCTCATGGTAGACCTCACTGTAGCCGCCGGACACGCCGCAGAATGCCCCGTCCGACGAGCACGGGGCTCGCACCGGCAGGGGACCGGCTAGAAAGACACTCGGAACCCCAGTGTGTACATTCTGGGGTTGATGAACAGCGCCCATTCATCGTGATCCGGAAGTACCGCGTATTCGGGGTAGTCGCCGATCCTGTCGTTGCCCGGGTTCCCGTTATCGTCGCGCCACGTCTCGATCGACGTGTCCGTGATCGGGAAATGGAGCGACTTCATGTAGTCGTCCCACTCCATCCTGGTCATCCCGGAGCTTGAGACCGACTTGTCGCCGAATATGTTGGAGATCGTGAGCGACACTGTCGCCCTGGCGCGCCCGTACGACAGCGCCTTCTCAACGGCAAGGCTGGACGTCCGCAAGTCGCGGCCCCGCACGTTGAGAGGTGGCGGTGGCGACTGCTCCGCGGGGTTGTACGTGCTTAGTTGGCCCTTCGAATAGCTCATGTTGAGGATCAGCGCCCACTCCTCGGCGACTACGGCCGGTATGCCGAACGGTGAGAACCCTCGCGGGGTGTGCAGATTGGCGTACCACGACCACGCGGGCTCGGCCAGCGAGGTCGTCTGGTACGGCGATTCGCTGACGTCGCCTTTCTCCAATATATCCTTCTCCAGGAAGCCCACGTTTCCAAAGTCCCTCAGCGACATCTCGCCCTGGAACCATCCCGTGAAGAACCGCCCAATGCGCTTGTGGATGCGCAGCTCGAAGCCCCGAATCTGCTCGTACCCTTTGTTGGTCGGCACATTTCGTGAGTTCATGCCGGGTGCGAGATAGTGGACGTAGCCGACGGTCCGGGTGACGTCCTTGTAGTAACCGGCCACGCGAACCAGATACTGCGTCTCGGTCGGCCAACCGAAGAGCCGCGAGTAGAGCCAGTTCGTGAACTGTCTCTCAGCGGCCAACTCGTACATTATCGTCCGCGGGAAGTCCAGTTCCGGAGAGGGGCTGGGGTTCACGCCGCCGCCGCTGGAGTTGTGGTGGTACCCGAACAACTGACGCGTCGCCGGGAATGTGCGGAAGTGGCCGTAGTTGAAGTAGACTTTGCTGTTCTCGCTGAGCGGGTGTGAGATGGCCAGGCGCGGCGACAGCCTCGTCCTGGTTCCGGCCTTGCTGATTTCGTACTCGGCGCTCGTGCCCACCAGGTTCACCTGGTTGGTGTCGAGCCAGTGGTTTACGTCGCGGTCTACCGTGTAGGGCCAACCTGCGTCCTTTCCCCAGACCATGGTGTAGGGGCTGCCACCGTCGTACACGTTCGCTCTCGAATCGAAGTGGTCCAGCCGTACGCCGATATTGAGGAACATGCCCTCATACTCCATCTTGTCCTGGACGTACGCACTGACCGATACCGGCGCCTGGTCGTACCACTGGATGGCGGGCTGGCCGATGACCTCGTCGATCACGCGCTGGACGTAGTGGCTGAAGGCTACCTCGAAACCGGTCTTCAACTGGTGGTGCGGAGTGACCTGGCTGAGGAGGAACCCGCGCCACTTGTAGCTGTCGTACTTCGACGAGTCGGTGTTGGTCCCGGCGGCGCCCAGGTTGTACTGCAGCTTCGTCTTGAGGGATATCTCATCCGCGAACACGGGCTGCCGCCCTTGGTGCCCCCATGGAGCGACGGCCAGCGAATCGGCCCTGTAGGCGCCGCCAAAGCTGCTCCAGTTGTCGGCCTTGGTCGTGTCCCAGTCGAATACGTCGGAGTAGTCCTGAGGTCGATGCGCGAGGTCGGCGAAGTCGGGGTTGATGCCGGATTCCCAGGTCTTCGTCGGATCGGCGCCGCTGTACCGCATCGGCCATAGGCTGAGGTTGTAGTCGTTGCGCTGGTAGTCGAAACTCAGCTCGTACTGCGTGCTGGCCGAGATTACGTGCGAAAACGTCGCGCCGCCAAGGAGATACGTGTTGTTCACAGGATTGGCGCGGTAGAGCGCGTACTTGTCGAACGCGCCACCCGTCCACCCGCCACGCGAGAGCGACGTGCTTGCGCCCACACCCGACTCGGTCGTGTACATCCCCATCACCGCGATCTTTGCCGACTGGCCGAGGCGGTACGTCAGCGTGAGTTGCTCGGTGCGGTCGGTGTAGGCTTGCCGCACGGATTTGAGGTAGTACGGCAGGTGGCTGCCGCGATGGGAAGCGGTGAAGCTCAGCCCGTCGACGAACGGCGCGGGGCCGCCCGATGAGAGATCGATCGTGTAGCCGTTCTCGCCCGCGTAGTCGCTTTCGGTGAACGGGTGCCGGATTCGCCAGAACTCGCGCAACTGCTTGGCTATGTTGAGGCTGTCCTCGTACGAGTCCCGTTTCCCCCTGACGTACCGCATCCAGCCCTTCTTGTCCGGCTTCGCGCGGTTCCAGCCCCACACAGTATCCAGTCCGGCCTTTGTGTCGCTCCAGATTGCCAGCGGGGTCGTGAGCGATTCATCCGACCCGAAGGCCTGATACTCTTTGGTGCGCGGCCCATACACCGCAGCGTCTCCCCAGTGTCGCGACTGCGCCGGATCGAGCACGGAATGCAAGGTGAGCCAGTATTCGCGCGGTTCGTCCACGATCACGACGTTGATGATGCCGGAACGAGCGTTGCCGTACTCGGCATTGAAGCCGCTGGTGAGTATCTGCACTTCCTGAACCGACGTCAGCGGTATGTGCGCCGTTGAGAACGCATTCAGGCGGCTATCCGTCATCGAATGGCCGTTGATCATCAGCTGTGTTTCGCCGATGAGCCCGCTGCGGATCTCGCCGGCGTCGGCGTTCACGCCGGGCTCGCGCTCGATCGCGGCGCCCAGCGTGGCTACCCCGGGAAGCTCGAGCACGTCCTCTGCCGAAAGGGTCGAACGGCTGCCCGCGACGTCGAGTTGGATGACCTCCCGTTGCGCGACAACCACCACGCCTTCGACCTCGATCGCCGCTTCCGAGAGCGCGAAGTCTAGCGGCGTGGTGCGGTCGATGTTGACTCGGACGTCGATAGTCGTCGATGCTGCGTAGCCGACCAGCGAAGCGGTTACGTCATGCGACCCCGGGGAAACGCCTATGATGAAATAGTGCCCGTTGGCGTCGGTCACGCCGCCAAGCCTCAGCCCGTCCACTCTCACGCCTGCGCCAGGGATGGGTGCACCCGATGCCCCCTCTAGGACTCGGCCGGCGATCTTCCCGGTCGTGGCAGCCCATGGCGGGCTGCACGTCGTTGCGAGTAGCACCAGTACTGCCGTGGCGAATCGCGCGCCGGTTGAGAGTCGGTGGTCCATCGCGATGGTCTCCTTGCCCACTACTGACGCCATCGGCATAGGGGTCTACGTCTACCCCGTGCGACGACTGCATTGTCGAGGTCGTCCACCGGCATCGACTGCTCCAGAATAGACGGAGCACATTACACCGAAAAACTACGTTGGATCGGGCGTTGTGGCAACGCGTCATAGCCCATGGAACGACCTCGTGGGTGTCACTGACCGGGGCGCGCGAAGCGGTCCGATGAGGGCAAGCGCGAGTGATTGGCGGGGGGCTGGTGCGGGAGGCCGCTGCGCCACGTCGTTGCGAGCGGCTGAACGCGAATCGGTCCAGGGCCGAAGCACGCCTTCCGTGCCGAGCATCCGGACGATGCCGGCCGCCTGCGGCGGACGCATCCGGCTACGGCGCGAGCTGAGTTGCGGAGGATGGGGCCGATTACGGCATACGCCATCGTTCCTACGCTTCTCGCGGAGGAGAGATGGGTACCACCTGGCGGATGCCCGTGGCGACGATGAGTGGAAGGGATGAGCTACGGGCGCGGAGACCGCGCCCGTAGAGAGCCACAGCTAGCTGGTAACTCTGACGTTGTATGCTTCTTCGCCCTTGCGTCCCGGACGTACGTCGAACTCGACGGGGTCGTTGTCCGCGATGCGATGCGCATCGGCCTGATCCACGTTCGAGATGTGTACGAACAGGTCTTCGCCGTCTTCGGGCTTGATGAAACCGAATCCCTTGGCGTGGTTGAACCATTTTACTGTTCCCGTTGCCATTCTGTTCTCGCTTCCTTTTTTCCGCCCCGCAAGAGGTAACGCGCGTCATTTGTTCGAAGACGCCGCACGTTCTCCTATTCACGTGATGCAGAGTATGTGTGTGGGTGCGGGTACCGCACCCACGTGGTGTTGCCGGCGTCGTTAGCTGGTTACGCGGACGTTGTACGCTTCTTCGCCCTTGCGACCTGGGCGCACGTCGAACTCGACGGGGTCGTTGTCCGCGATCCGATGTGCATCGGCCTGGTCTACGTTCGAGACGTGCACGAAGAGGTCTTCGCCGTCTTCGGGCTTGATGAAACCGAATCCCTTAGCATGGTTGAACCATTTCACTGTCCCTGTCGCCATTTTCGCTCCTGCTTCCTTCTTTTCCGTGCCTCACACAACCGGAACGCCGCCACGAGTAGAGGGCGATGTATCCCGATGGGCTTCGGCAGACGGGATAGAGTCTGCTCCGTTCCTAGATCGATTAGCCTGCATCGCGGTTTCGAATGAACATCTCGTG
>CAZSJP010000354.1:0-5640 GCA_964606675.1 uncultured bacterium | reverse complement strand
ACATCCCACAGCTTCGGGTCGTCCGTGGAAAGCGACGCACCGGCTCGCTCCAGGTCGCTCGGCAGGTAGAGGAACTCGTCGCCCATGGGGTATATGCGCAAATGCCGCGCGTGGGCTTCCTGCACCAGTTCGCGGTACAGTCCGCGGCAGGCTTCGCTTCGCGGGCCCAGCACGGGGTGATCCCACGGGATGAGATCTTGCGTGTCGTAGTGCAGCATGCAGGTGACGTTAGCCGCCAGGCCGATATCGAGCTGACGGATATTGGAATCCATGCGCTTCCGTGAGGCGTCCACGTCGATATACGGCGGGCTGTCGAGCGTGGCAAACCCGACGTTCATGATGCCGTAACGTCCCTCGAACGCCGGCGATCTTTCTTCGGCTGCCGGCGGCCAGGCCGTAGTCGTCCGCATCCGGTCGGCGATCCGATGCAGTCCGTACGATGCTCCGAGCGCTCCCCCCGCGGTGACCATCGTTCCCGTCTGCGTGCCCAACGCCTGGGAGCTGATGGTATAGCTCTGCTCGGCCAAGGTCGGCATCGAGCCGGGCTCTAATGGCGTCACCGACACGCCTGACTCAAGCTGTACGCCGACCTGGTTCGCTGCTTCACCGGGCTGCATGAGAGTCCAGCCGGTCGCGTCAGCGGCTCGACGTACCTCGTTCACACCTGCGCCGACAGCCACGTCGCCCGCAAGCGACTTGGGTATGGCGATTGAAAGACTTCGTTGCTCGAGCACTGGTTCGACCTCCGGAAAGACTGAGAACGTTGGATCGGCTGCCTGATGGTCACCACGAAAGATCGGTTGCAGCCACAGGGGGGCAAGGCTGGCAGATTCTCTCTGCGGGCAAACGTGCAATCGGCCCTGCGGCCGTTCGGACGACCGGGCCTGCTCGTTCGGGTGCGGCAATGGGGCGCGCGTTGCGGTACATTGTCTCCGAGGCAACGAGGCCCTGAGGTAACATATCAACGACCAAGGAGGTAGAGCTATGGCTCTAACGGGAACGCAGACAGAGAAGAACCTGATGGCGGCATTTGCCGGTGAGTCGCAGGCGAGAAACCGCTACACGTATTTCGTCAGCAAGGCCAAGGATGATGGCTTCGTGCAGATCGCCGACATCTTCGCTGAAACTGCCGACCAGGAGAAAGAGCACGCTAAGAGGCTCTTTAAGCTCATGGAGGGCGGCGACGTCGAGATAACCGGGGCATTCCCCGCAGGCGTTATCGGCGCGACGGTCGACAACCTGAAGGCCGGAGCCGCCGGCGAGCATTATGAGCATACCGAGATGTACCCGGGCTTCGCGAAGATCGCTCGCGAAGAGGGATTCAAGGCAATCGCCACCGTGTTCGAGTCCATCGCGGTAGCGGAAATGCAGCACGAGAAACGCTATCTGGACCTGGTCGCGAACATAGAAGCCGATCGCGTGTTCAAGCGCGACAAACCAGTCGTCTGGCGTTGTCGCAACTGCGGCTTCACGCACGAAGGACCTGCGGCGCCAGGGGCATGCCCGGCGTGCGCACACCCGCAGGCTCATTTCGAGATCCTCGGCGAGAACTGGTAGCGTTCCCGTGGATTCTCACACAACGTGTGCCGGACACCCATTTTCGGAAAGGTCGTAACAATGGCTGAAAGGCTCGAAGTCTACAAATGCGAGGAATGCGGCATCATAGTCGAAACGCTCCATGGCGGCGGAGGCACGCTCGTATGCTGCGGCGACCCGATGGTCCTGCAGGCCGAGAACACCGTCGACGCCGCGAAAGAGAAGCACGTGCCGGTGGTCGAGAAGACGGCCTCGGGATTCCTAGTCAAGGTTGGCAGTGCTGCCCATCCTATGGAAGACAAGCACTACATCGAATGGGTGGAGCTGATTGCTGACGGCACGACGTACCGCAAGTATCTCGATCCGGGCAACGCTCCAGAAGCGGAGTTTTGCGTCGACGCCAAGAGCGTTTCAGCGAGGGAGTACTGCACGCTTCACGGCTTCTGGAAATCGTAGGATAGGCCAGATCTGCCGCGGGCGCGAGAAACGTCCCGTGTCCGCGGCGGGCATTCGTCCGCGCTTTCCGGCCTGGCGCCCAACATTCGATATCGTACCGACGTGGAACCGGTTTGTCCGTCCTTCTGCATCAGATCGATAACGTCGTCGTCAATGCAGATGCGAACCGGCCGGGCAAGGTTTGGCCAACAGCCGCGCGGGAAGCGGACGCTCGTCGCGGATCGAACAGGGGGTAGCGATGAGAATCGGCACCGGACACTCATGGGGTCCATGGCGCTCACTTGGACACACGCTCTTTGGTGCGGCAGTCCTCATTGTGGGCGTATGCCTTCTCGCCACGCCGACTTTCGCGCAGAAGCGCATATCTTCCGGCAGCACCTCCGGCACTATCTCCGGCAGAACGCTGCGCATCGGCCAGCGGGTGCTCGGGTCGCTGTCCAGCGGCGAGACCGACAGATACCGGCTGGAGATATCCTCGACAACCGCTTTGGCCATCCGCATGGACAAAGCGCCCGATTCGGGAATCGATCCGAAACTGGCCGTGCTCGACTCCGACGGAGAGGAGATCGGTGCGGACGACGACGGTGGCAACGGCCTTAACGCGTTGCTATCGCTTGTGTTGCGCCCAGGGCGCTACACGGTCGTCGCTCAAGCGGTCGGCTCCAGCGCCGGCGATTACGTCATCCGTGTCGTAGAGGCCGAGTTCAGTCGCATCTCGGTCGGGGCGTCGACACTGGGGCGCATGACCGACGACGACCGCCAGGTCATGTATCAGGTGTCGGTGCGGGCCCGGACGCGACTGCGGATACGCATGAGTAAGGTCTTCGGCTCCAGCATGGACCCCAAGCTGAAGCTCACCAACTCCTCGGGCCAGCAGATTGCCACCGACGACGATGGTGGCGGCAATCTGAATGCGCTCCTGAGCCACACCGTGTCGTCCGGAACCTACAGCATCGTTGCCGAGCGCGTCGGCAGCAACACGGGCGCGTACGTCCTCTCGGTGCACGATGAGTCCGCGTCGCCCGATGGCGATGCTATCGCCGTCGGCGAGTCCGCGACGGGAAGAGTAGCCGACCCAGAGTATCCGGTGCAGTTCCGCCTGAACGTCGTCGAGGCATCGCAAGTCGTACGTATTTCCGTCGAGAAGAGATCCGGTAGCGACCTCGATCCGAACGTCGTCCTGTTGGGCGAGGACGGCAGCGTTCTGGCATCCGACGACGATTCGGGAGACGAGAACAACGCGCTCGTGCGCGCTCCGCTGCCGGTGGGGGCCTATCGGATTCTCGTCGGCGCCTACGGAACGAACACCGGGCGTTTCTCGCTCGAAGTATCCGCCGAAGAATTGCCCACCGTGAAGATAGATCAATGGCAGCGAGGCACCGTCGGGGCCGGTGGAAACGATATGTACCGTTTCACGGCACGACGAGCCATGGACGTGAGTATCGGCGCTGAGAAGGCGGGCAGTGCCGATCTGGACCCGATGGTGAAGCTGCTCGATGCCACCGGAGAGGAAATCGGTAGCGATGACGATTCGGGCGAAGGCAATAGCGCGCTGCTGACGACCCGCATCTCGGCCGGCGACTACATGGTCGTCGTGCAGGCACATGGCTCCACGTCGGGCAATTACTTCCTGGCGGTGTCCGAGGCCGTAATCGAGGACCGGGGAGCCGTGGAAATCGGAGTCGGGCGATCCGGCAGAATAAGGGAGGCCGGCGAGCGACACTCCTACACATTCAGAATGGAGCAGCCGGGCAACGTCTCCATAGACTTGCAGAAGACGTCCGAGAGTGAACTCGACCCGGAGATGATGCTCCGTAGAGAAGACGGCGAGCAACTTGCTGCCGACGACGATGGAGGCGTAGGCCCCAACGCGCGCGTCAGCAGACGCCTTCCAGCGGGATCGTATGTCATCGTCGTCATGGGCCATGGGGCGAGCACCGGCGGCTACGCGCTCAGTGTTTCGGAGCGGCAGACCAGAACCATCAGAGCCGGCAAGCGGCGGCTAGGCGAGATATCCCGCTCCGGCGACGACGATCACTACCAGTACGTTGCCGAGTCGCGCCAGACGATCGTGATCCGTGTCGACAGAGTGCTCGATTCGTCTCTCGATCCGAAAGTGGTTGTGTACGACGAGAGCGGCGCCGAGGTTGCCTCGGACGACGACGGCGGCGATGGACTCAATTCGCGTCTGCAAACAACTATTGAACCTGGAACTTACGGCATTGCTGTGCATGGAGTTGGCAGCAGCGCCGGCGACTACGTGCTTCAGGTCAGCACCACCCGCGGCGACCTTGAGCAACAGCCGATGACGGAGGTAAGCCCCGGTCAGAGGAAACTGGGTCGGATAATGACTCAGCGGCAGACCGACCGATACCGCCTCAGTCTTGCGGCGTTAACCGATCTCGTCGTGCGGCTCGACAAACTGGGCGACTCGGGGCTGGACCCGAATATGGTGATCCAGACAGCGGACGGTGAGGGGTTCGACTCAGACGACGACGGCGGAGAGGGCAACAGTTCGCTGATCCGTCGTTCGTTCCCATCTGGCTCGTATATAATTATAGCGCAGGGCTATGGCGAGAGTGTAGGCGAATACGCTCTCAGCATCGACGAGGACCGCATATCCACCAACGATCTGGGCGAAATCTCAGGCCAGAAGTCGATCTCCGGGCTAATAACGGGCGCCGGAGAACGAGACATCTACACTTTGGCGATCGCATCGCGCACCGCGCTTTCGATCAGCCTCGAGAAGAGCCAGGACAGCAGCCTAGACCCATTCCTGGAACTCTACGAGCAGGGCGGCGGTCGCATCGCATCCGACGACGACGGCGGCAGCGGCTCGAATGCGCTGATCGAGCAGCAACTTGACGCCGGCGCCTATCGCCTCGTTGCCAAGGGGTATGGCAGCAGCGCCGGCAGCTATAAACTGGACATCTTCATCGGCGAGCGCCAGGTCAACGATAGAGACCAGGGCACCGTAGGGTTTGCCGAGGGTCGGCGAGGAGAGATACCGGGCGGGGTGGATCAGACGCGAGACGTGTACCGGGTGGAGGTTGCGTCGGCGTCGCAGGTTGAGATCCGTCTCAACACGGTCGATGATGAATCCGGCCTCGATCCGCACCTGACTCTGCTCGATGATGGTGGCAACGTCCTTGAGACCAACGACGACGGTGGCGAAGGCAAGAACGCGCTGATCCGAACCGAACTGTCGCCGGGCGAATACAGAATAGTGGTTGCCGGATACGCCCGCACGTCGGGTGCATACTCGCTCTCAATGGGCGGAATCGGCTCCGACGGCCGCATAGTATCGTTCGAAGACGACGATGCGGGCTTCGGTACGGCGTCGGATTCGGACCAGGAGCGAGCGTTGGCCATCGGAAAATACTCGTTCCGCGCCATCCAGGGCGATCGCGAGTGCTGGTCTGAGGAACTGGGGCGGGTTGCTCGCGGGTCGATTCGCGTGACGACGCTCAAGGTTGATGGATCGGAGCGCAAAGGCTACGGAATCGGCTTCAGAGTCGATGGCGACGGGCCTGAGCCGGACATGTATCTGTTCGAGATCAACGCGAACGGGCAGCACCGGTTCCGCAAACGAGAGAGTGGCGATTGGGAAACTATCGACGACTGGGCGGAGTCGGACGCAATCGCGAA
>CAZSJP010000353.1:0-5641 GCA_964606675.1 uncultured bacterium | reverse complement strand
ACCCGACCGATCATCGCACTGATGGTGCTTCTCGGGGCGATCTGCAGCCCGCTGTGGGCCACCACGACGGGGAAGATCGCGGGTCGTGTCGTCGACAAGGCCTCGGGCAGACCCATTCCAGGTGCCGCTGTGAGTGTCGACGGGCTACGGCTCGGGGCAACCACCGACATCGATGGGGGGTACTTCGTCATCGGCGTGCCGCCCGGCTCCCGCAAAGTCACCGCCTCCCTCCTCGGCTATGCACCGGTCACGATGACGGAGGTGCGCGTCAACATCGACCGCACTACACCGCTAGACTTCTCGCTATTGGAGACCGCTGTGGAAGTCGAGGGCGTCGTGGTGGTCGCCCGGCGCGAGGTCATCCAGCTCGACGTAGCGGGCAGCAGATCGACGCTGACTACTGAGGAGATCCTCGAACTGCCCGCGGTCACGACCCTGGGCGAAGCCATGGATCGGGAGCCGGGGGTTTCCGGGACGTCCATTCGAAGTGGGCTTCCGGAAGAGACGCAGCTGACGATCAACGGCCATTCGATGACCGACAGCCGCCTCAACACGTTCTCGACCGCGCACATTCCGCTGACGTCCGTTCAGGAGGTCCAGATACTCACAAGCGGCTTCAACGCCGAGTACGGTAACGCTCGCTCCGGCATCATCAACGTTGTCACCATAGACGACCCACGCCGTTACTGGTTCACGCTGCATTCCGTGTTCGACCCCGCGCAGAAACGGCACTGGGGGGACGCGGCGGTCTACGGTGAGAACACGAAGGAGTACCAGGCATTCGGTTCGGAAGAGTCGCTCAATACTCCACTCGTAATCTGGAGCGATGCCTTCTCGAGGCTGGATACGGTGTGGGGCAGCGAGGGACGCTCCGGGGCGGGCGGCTGGATGCGCCACACCAAGCCGCAGGACTCGCATGAGGACAGCCTCAACAGGGCCAAGCTGCTGCGCGAGTTCTGGCGGATCCGCCACCCGTTCACCGCGGACGACTACGCGAACGAGCATGGGTATACGGTCGATCTATCTGTGGGCGGCCCCGTGCCGCTCGTTGAGGGGTTGAGCTTCACCGCCTCCCATCGCGGCAGCCGTCTGCCGTACTACCTGAAATCGGCGCGACAGGCCTACGATGACCGTACCGAGCAGCTTACGCTGACGTACCGATTGGGCGAATCGGCCAAAGTCGCGGTGATGGGGATGTACACGACCGAGTCCGGCGTCGGCCCCAGTGCGGCGATCGTGCGTGGTGGCTGGACGAGCGGCGGGTGGATTAACAAGTTCGAGAAATGGCAGGAGCAGCCGCCCCGCCCCCCATTTCCTCTCGGCGGCGGCGGGGCGTTCAGGAAGTACGCTCTCTATCGTTGGAACCCGGTGAACAACAGATATCTTCTCGGTGGCGTCACGTTCTCGCACGTTCTTTCGCCCAGGACGCAGTACGAGCTGAGCTTCGACTACCAGCGCAACGACCACAACGCCGGCGTCTGGCCGTTGCGTTACGACAAGGCCTCCGATACCGGCTACGGCTCTGAGATGGAGGAGTTCGTCACGCGGCCGGACGCTTTCCCTGAGTACGGCTACGACGAGACGAACTGGAAGAGGCTGGGGTCCGACTACAGTGTTGACTCTCTGGCCCTTGCGCCGTACGGCAACTGGGGAGGGAAGGTTGGGATCTACGACGATTTCGAGGACGAGATACCCGTGGGGACGGGGATGCAATACAGCCTTGGTGCGGCGGGGACTCGTCGAAGTACGACAGCTACAAGTGGCGCGGGTTCCTCCTCAGCCAGGTCTCGCCGCACCACCAACTGAAGACCGGCTTCGAGACGGCCATCAACCACTACGTCCAGCGCCGGACCTCGTCCGTCTTCAACAACCCCGCGTACTATTGGTACGACGAGGCGCCGGTGTCGATCAGCGCGTACATCCAGGACAGAGTGGAATATGAGGGCATGTTCCTCAGTGCGGGGCTGCGGCTGGACCATTTCGACCCAAGGTCGAACGTGTACGAGCCGGACAATCCCTACACCGGGATCTGGAACAAGGATATGAGTTGGCCACAGAGCGTGGACCACTACCAGCGGCACTGGCTCGATACAGTCCGTGTGAGCCTGATAGGAACGAGCAGGGAGTTCGAGATTCGCGAGGCCGGATCCAGGACGAAGCTGTCTCCGCGTCTGGCGATCTCACACCCCCTCAGCCAGGACAGCAAAGTCTACTTCAACTATGGCCACTTCTGTACCTTTCCGCCGACTGCGCACGTGTTCGGCGGCGACGTGAGCCGCATCCCGGCTCCGGAGCTGGACTTCCCAAGAACGATCATGTACGAGTTGGCCGTGGAAAGGCAGCTCACGAACGGTGTCTACTCGTGGCTGTTCGGCTGGAGGACTGAGCCACAGTATCTGCTGCGTATCGCTGGCTACTACAAGGATGTGACCCGGACCGTTGACTACGTCAGCTACGAAACCACCGCGGGCGTTCGCGTGCGCAATCGCGTGGCAACGAACAAGGGATACGAGCAGGTCCGCGGTTTCGAGTTGCGCGTCCAGAAGCGTATCGGACGCTTCTTCACCGGATGGTTCCAGGGCGAGATGTCGCTGCGGGACCACGGAAACGTAGGCTTCAAAGATGTCGACATACTGGGGAACGACGATGAACGGGAATCGCAGTACCAGATGACGTCGCAGGCCGAGCCGGCGTGGTCATGGTACGCCAACCTGCACACGCCGCGTGGGTTCTCGCCGTTCGGCATTACCCCCGCAATCGCCGAGCAGTGGGCATTGATCGTCAACGCGAGTTACTCACAAGGCCGGCTCCAGACGTACAACCCCGCGGGCGATTCGCCACCACCGCCTCTCAACGTGCGAGTTCGGGACACATGGACATCGAGCCTTGCCCTAGAGAAAGCGCTGTCGTACGGGCACGCCAGGGCAACCGTGTCGCTCACCGTCTCGAACATATTCGGCTACAAATCGGTGTCGCAGTTCGGGATGACCAGAACCGAATGGGAGGGCTATCTGAAGTCGCTTCACTTCCCGATCAGGGACGTTACCATCGAGACCTGGCGCGACGAGAACGGGAACCCGGGCAACGACCGAATCGGCGACTACCCCGACTACGCGGTCCTCCCCGACCACGATGAGTGGGCGCTGTTCCTGAATCCCAGGATGTACACGTTGGCGTTCAGGGTCTCTTTCTAGACGCCCCGACGATGGGGCGGTTCGCTCTTGTCAGACCATTGATCAGCCGATGGCGCCTCCCACGCGGTCGGCCCCGGAGTTCCCGAAGGGAACTCCCAAAGTCGACGGCGTCCGCCGTCGACTAAGGCACGCCCCAGATCGACAGCGCTCCGGAGTAGTCGCCGGCGATGATGCGACTGCCGTCCGGCGTGAAGGCCACGGCGCTGAAACCGGCGCCGTCTCCACCGAGCGTTCGCACGTGCTGCAGGTCGGCTCCGCCGTCCTCGTCCTCGCGGAGCCACCAGATCTTGATCGTCCCGTCGTAGCTCGCCGAGGCGATGTGCTGCCCGTCCGGATGGAGAGCGATGCCCTGAACCCGGTCGTTGTGATGCCCGCTGGCCAACAACTCGCCGCCTGAGAACCGCCAGAGGAGCAAGCTTCCGCTGCGGGGGCCTCCATCATAGCCACTCTCTGTGCCACCAACGATGTGCTTCCCGTCGGCAGTCACCCGGAGAATTGCACAGGACGGGGCATTGGGTACCGGAAACGTCCTCAGCAACTGCCCGTCCGAAGCGCGCCACACACTCACACTGCCGCCCGCGGATTCGTCGACATTGCTAGATGAGGCGATGACGTGCTCGCCGTCCGGGGTCAGGGCTACCGCCGCCCATCTCGATTCGCGCCCCATCGTCCGCAGCGGCGCGCCGTCACTGAGCCTCCGCAGTCTGACCCCGCCCGGGCCGCCACACGAAGCGATGTGTCGACCGACGGCGTCGAGCGCGATGCGCCAGATCCGCGGGCCGTCCTCCACCTGCGCCGACCGCCTCCCGTGCGATGCTCTCAGTATCCTCATAGGGCCTTGTGCGGGCCCGGTCACGATGTGCCGGCCGTCCGCGGAGATGGCAAGCGCGTTCACCGCCTGGTCATCTCGGGAGATTGTCCGCAGGAGATCGCCCTCGGGGAGGTTCCACATGGCAATCGACCCGTCATAGGCGGCCGAGATCATGTATCGTCCATCCGGCGTGACCGCAACGCTTGTCACAAAGTAGCTGTGCCCGTCCGCAGCCACCTCCCTCGAATCCCACAGGAGCACGCCATCGGCGAAGCTCCACAGCTTCAGGGATGTGCGGTCGCCTGCGGCAACATACTTCCCGTCTTGGCTCACGGCCACGCGCACCACCATGAAATCGTTACCGGCGAAGGTCCGGACCACGCGACCGTCGGCAATCGCCAGCATTCTGACGGATCCGTCCCGGCACCCGGCGACGATGTGCCGTCCGTCAGGCGTCACGCTCATAGCTCCTGAGCTAGCTGTGGCGGGCGCAGAGCCGGGCGCCTTGCCCACGGAGATTGTCGTCTGCAGCAGGCCATCGGCGAGTGTCCACACCCTGATCGTGGAATCCCCCTGCAGCCGCCCCCAGTCCGCGGTCCTGCCGAAGCCGCTCGCCGACACAACGTGTCGCCCGTCGGGCGTGACGACGACACCTGTCACCCAGCTCCGGTGGCCGGTGAGCGTACGCACGAGAGTGCCCGTAGAGAGGTCCCACACACGGACTGTCGAATCGCGGCCCGCAGAGACGACGGACTCCCCGTCAGGCGTGATCGCCACGCAACGTACCGGTCCCCTGTGCCCGCGAAGAGTGCGCAGTTCCGCACCGCCCGAGCGGCGCCACACCCGGATGGTGGCGTCGTCGCTGCACGACACGACGTGGCGGTCGTCCGGTGTGAACGCAACGTCCCGAACCGCGCCCGAGTGTCCGTACAGCGTGTGCAACAGCGCTCCGTCGGCGAGGCGCCAAATCCTGACGCTCTGGTCATCGCCTCCTGAAGCGGCATGCCGGCCGTCGCTGGTGACGGCGATGGGGCGCACAGCATCGGCATACGAGCGCTGGTAAGATTCGCTGCGAACATGCCCGACGAGCCTCCTCACGATCTTCCCGTCCGACCGTTCCCGCACGGCTATGTCCAGGCCCATCGTGCCGGTCAGCACGTAGCGACCGTCGGGCGTGAAGGTGACCGAGCCTGACGGTGTGGCGCCGCTACTCGCCACGACCTTGAGCCGCTTGAAGTCGAACCTCCTCAGAGCCAGTTCCCTGCCTGCCGCGAGTTCGCGCCGCCACGCTGGTGCTTCAGCCGTGTCGGGGGAGATGCTGGCGTACCGTGCGATGCCGCTATCGGCAGCGGCCCAGTCGCCCTCGTTCAGAGCGGCGCGCACCCGCTGCCGGAGCTGTGCGGGAGTCTCCTCGACGACTGTCGGCGCATCTGGCGTATCTGGAATCTCAGGGCGACCCGCAAGGTAGTAGCCGCCTGCCAGCAGGAGTGCAGCTATCAGCGCCGCGGCCGCGATGGCAGCCGGAAGCCTCCTCGTCCGCTCCGGGGACGTTCGGAGTTCGCTCTCGTCCCCTGCGAGGACGTTCGGAGTTGTCTCCGCCGGTGTTGGGGTTGCGGTGGGCGGAGGTTCGAATCCT
>CAZSJP010000352.1:0-5651 GCA_964606675.1 uncultured bacterium | reverse complement strand
ATGCCGTACGTTCGCCGGTGCACGTGGTGAGGACAACGTCATGACACATCACACCGCCCTGCCAGAGCCCGCTGAAGACGAGAGCCCTGCCCACATGGTCCGCCGTCAGATGACACTGAGCAAGCCCGTCGCACATCGTCACCGTTTCGGTCCCGTCGGTGCGGAAACGGACGATGAGCGGCTCTCCGTCGCCCGTCCTGCTGCCAATGACGAAATAGTAGGCGCCGTCGCCGGTCACGCAACCGTCCACGCCGGAGAACTCGCCAAGCGCGGTCACCCCGTCGCATCGAGCGATCTCGGTCTCGTCGAACGTGCCGATGTTGAGCGCCATCAGAGCGTTGTCTCGCACCGCGTAGACGATGCTCGGGTCGCTCGGCGAAGGACGCGGGTTGCTCAACGGGGCATCCTCGCCGCTGAGCTGGAAGATGTCCCGCCCGTCTGCGCCGCACATGTACACGTCCCACGGCGCCCCACGCCCGCCGGCTCGCCGCGACAGGAACAGCATCCTGCCGTTGTCGGACGTGAACGACTGATTCTCGAAGTACAGTACGGTACTCTTGACGGGCGCGCCGGTCACCCGCGTGTATTCGACGCCGTTCCCGGGGTCGATCAGCCGGGTGCTTTCGTCCCCGTGTCTGGTGCCTCTTCCCGACATCTACACTCCCTACGTTTCGTTCGCCGGCGCGAGTCCGGGCTACCCGCATCGCTCCGGGGCCCGCAGCGTGCCCGTCACGTGCCGTCTACTACGCCTCCACTTCGCGGACCGGAAGGTCGTTCTCCGAGTCGATGAGCCATTCGAGCAGCTTGCGGTGCATGTCGACGACGACGTCGGGGTTCTTCGCCGCTACGTCGATCATCTCGTCCGGGTCGTTCTCCAGATCGAAGAGCATCGTCAATGGCCAGCCGTGTGCGCTCCAGATATCGCCCGGGGCCATAGTGTCCCATGTTATGTCGCCCACCGAGCGATAGTAGAAGTATTTCCACTTCTCGGTGCGTATTCCCTTGGCAGCGGTGCCCTTGTACGAGTTGAACTCCAGCGGCACGAAGTCGCGCACCTCTGCCGCCCCGTTCCAGAGCGGCCCGAGCGACACGCAATGGCCGGCAGCGGCTTCAGGCACGGTTAGCCCTGCCACGTCGAGCGTCGTCGCGAATACGTCGTTGACCAAGCCCAAGCCCTCCGACTGCACCCCCGCCGGCAGCGTTCCCAGCATCCGCATCATGAGCGTAGCGCGGAGCACCGTGTCGAAGAGCGTGGGCGGCTTGCGCCACAGACTGTGTTCGCCCAGATGAACGCCGTGGTCGCTCATGACGATCAGGAGCGTGTTCTCGCTCAGGCCGAGGCGATCCAACGCGTCGAGCAGAATGCCGAGATGCTTGTCGAGCAGCGATACGACTCCGTCGTACAGACCGACGGCGTGATCGACCTGTTCCGGCGTCAGGTCGGGGCTGTACATTGGCGGGCAACTGACGTCGGGCCCGGCGTAGTCCGGCGAGGTATGCATCGTGTCGAACGGCACGGGCGGCCGCCATGGCTCGTGGGTGTCCTCGATATCGCCCCACATGAAGAACGGGGTCTTGACCCTGGTCGGATCGACGGCGCGTCGCTCCAGCCATTCGACGATCGCCGCCACGTCCTGAGCGACGTCCGTCGCCGCCTCCTCTTCGGCCATCTCGGGGACGTCCGTGACAACGTCCCAGGGGCCCTGATCGAATGCCGACAGCCCCCTCACGATCCCCCGCTCGGCGAACCCGCGGCCCAACCCCGGCGAGAACTCGCGAGTCGTCGCCGTCTGGTAGCCGGCCTCCTGCAGTATCTGCGCAAGTGTCGTCTCCGACGCGGCCAGCGGTCGGCTGTTGATGCGAACGCCGTGAGTGTGCGGGTCGCGGCCGGTGAGGATGCTGGCGCGCGAGGGGTGGCTCGACGGCATGTGCGAGAAGCAGTTGCGGAAGAACACGCCTTCGTCTGCCATGCGTGAGAAATTGGGCGTCGGGCGCGACCTGCGCTTGCTGCCCCACGGCCCGAGATGATCGGGTCGCAACGCGTCCATCATGAGTAGTAGCACGTTTGGCTGGCTCATTTGGTCTGGTTCTCCATGGTTTGACGCCGTAGTCGAATGGCTCGTGGCACTGTCATTCTGGCGCCCCGAAGCGCTCGACGATGTCCGCAACCCTGTCGGGCGTGCCCAGAAGATGCAGCAGGTCGTGGGCCTGCACCGTCTCGTCGTCTCCAGGGGCAGTGATCGTCTGGCCCCGTCGCCTGATCGCGGCGATGCGCACCCCCTGCCACTTCCGGACCCCCAGGTCGCCCAGAGCCCTGCCGATCAGCGGGCTGCCCGCCGGGATCAGGTATGTCTCCAGCTCCGCATCCGTCGGATACGAGTCCCGCTCCGTTCCGGACATGGCGTCATCGCACGCGCCGCTGAACATCGCGTATCCCCCAGACCGGATCTCGTCGGCAAACCGCGCAATCTGGTCGGCCGGAACGAGGAACCGCCGGAGCACCCTAGTAAACATCTCGACGGACGTCTCGAACTCCTCGGGGATCACCTCGTCGGCTCCCAGGTCGCACAGCGGACCGACCTCGCTCATGTATCGCGTCCGGACGATGACGTGCGCCTCCGGCCTCATCCTGTGCGCGAGCGCCGCGATCCCACGCGCGGCCGCAGCGTCGCCCGCCGTCACGACCAGCACTCTTGCGCGATGGATGCCCGCATGTTCGAGCACTGTTGCATTCGCGGCGTCGCCGTAATGGATGTCCTCACCGTGCGCTCTCTCGGCCCGGACGGTATGCGGGTTCATTTCGATCACAACGTATGGTATGAGAGCCTCGGCCGCCGCTCGCGCGACGTTCCGGCCGTTGATGCCGAACCCGACGATGATGAGGTGGTCCGTGAGCCCCGTCGTCTCTGACGTCGGTGGTAGCGGCGTGTGCCCCGTCTTCAGTCTTGCAGGCAACGGCAGGCGCCCCAGAGCGCGGGACACGAACGGCGCCAGGCTGCCGACCGACGGCGTCAGCGCCATGGTCACGACACTGACGGTCAGGAATGCGACGTAGTCTGAGTGGTCCAACAGGCCATACTCGACGCCCACCCGCGAAAGGACGAAAGAGAACTCTCCGATCTGACCAAGGGCCAGGCCAACGGAGACGGCGGTCTGAAGCGGAAGCTCGAGTGCAAGAGCGGAAATGCCCGCAAGCCCGGACTTGAGAACTATCGCACCTAGCGCCAGCAGAACCACCAGCATGGCGTTCTCGACGAGGAACCCCACGTCGAAGAGCATGCCGACCGATACGAAGAAGAAGCTGGTAAACACGTCCCGGAAGGGCAGGATGTCGCCAAGCGCCTGATGGCTGTACTCAGACTCGGCGATTATCAGACCGGCCATGAACGCGCCGAGAGCAAGCGACAGGCCGATCTTCGCTGTCAGCCATGCAACCGCGAAGCAGAGGACGATGACGCTCAGGAGGAACAGCTCGCGGCTCCGCGTCCGAGCCACCTGGAACAGGACCCACGGAACAATCCACTTCGCCGCGATGATCGCGAACGCCACAAGGCCCAGCCCTTTGGCCAGCAGCGCGGCCAGTTCGGCGAATCCGGCTCCACCCGACCCGGCGACGAGCGCCGGCGAGAGGAGCACCATCGGCACGATCGCGATATCCTGGAAGATCAGTATCGCCAGCGTAGTCCTGCCATGGGCCGTGTCGATCTCGGCACGTTCCTGCAGCGATCTCAGAACGATGGCCGTGCTGCTCAGCGACAGCAGGAACCCCAGGAACGCAGCTTCACCGGGGCCGAGACCTGCCGTCGTGGCGATGAGGAACGTCGCGCCCACCGTGAGGCCCATCTGGAGCGCGCCGCCGAGAAGAAGCGACCGTCTGATCCGTATCAGGTCGCGCAGCGAGAACTCAACGCCGATCGTGAACAACAGCAGCAGAACACCGATTTCGGCGAGTACTTCGACCTCGTGGACATCCTCGATCAGGCCCAGCGCATGCGGCCCAGCGATTATCCCTGTGGCGAGGAATCCCACAATCGTGGGGATCTTCGCGAGGTGACACCCGAAGACGACGACTACCGACAGCCCGAATATGATCACGATGTCGTAGAGGAGCGGGAATCCCACTGAGCACCCCGTAACGAGGAGACACCTTCAGAAGAGCCACCGGCAGCACGACAGAGAGGCCGCCGAGTGGGCGGCCCGAAACCGGCCGTCGCGCACCAACTAATATCGCCCGCGCGCGCTCAGATCGGAACCGGCGAGCCACGTTGGAACCGACGAACCGCGCTGCGTATCTTTGCTGCCGTCGACACGCCCCACACGCTCGAACTTCCGGCTCCAAGGAGAAGAAGATGCCCCTTGCCGCCCGCGACCACTCATACCTGCGCGACCTGGCAACTCAAGTCGCCGAGATCGCAGCCGATCCATACAACGAGGAGCGCCGGCAGTGGTGGTTCTCGCATAACGACCTCAAGCCCGTGCGGCCGATGGTGCTGACGTTCCCCGAGGGATCGTGGGCCGAACTGCTGCCGCACGACACCATGCGGATAGCCGACCCTTTCTGGCGGGAACAGGAGTGGCAACTGCGGCACAAGATCTATCGCTGGGAGCACCTTCGCGACGACAACCCGATCGAGCCCTGCATCCAGATTGCACCGCCGCGCGGCCCGACCGGCTGGGGTGTCGAGATCGGCATGGCGGGACCGGGGGTTGCCGGCGGCGCATCGGCCTACAACCCGGCATTCACTTCCACGGACGACCTGGCGAAGCTGCGACGGCCGCACTTCACGGTCGACAAAGACCGAAAGCGAGAGACCGCCGAGAAGATGGACGACGTCTTCGGCGACATACTCCAATTCCGCTGGAAACGCTCGCCGGGCATCAACACCAGCCTCGTCAACTTCGTCTGCCACCTGCGGGGGCTGGAGCAGACGATGGCGGACATGGTCGAGCGCCCCGAATGGCTGCACGAGGTGTTCACGTTCGTCATGGAAAGCACGTTCCCGCTGCTCGATCAGATCGAAGCATCCGGTGAATTGGAGCTGATGGACGGCGAGGATTATCCCGGCTCGGGCGGGACGTGCTACACGAACGAACTGCCCGGCGACGACTTCGACGGAACGGTGCGTCTGACGGATGTCTGGGGGTTCGCCGAATCGCAGGAGTACACGCTTGTTTCGCCGACGATGTACGACGAGTTCGGTCTGAAGTACCAGGCGCCGCTGTTGGAGCGCTACGGACTCAACTGCTTCGGGTGCTGCGAGGACGTCACCGACAAACTCGACCTGATCATCGAGAGAGTTCCGCGCCTGCGCAGGATTTCCATCAGCGCGTGGACGGACGTCGCCGTGGCGGCACAGAAGCTGCAAGACAAGCACATCTTCTCGTGGAAACCAGACCCGGTGTGCGTGGTCGACCCCTACGACCCCGACCGCACGCGTGCCGGGATAAGGCGAACGCTGGAGATCGCAGAGGGCTGCGTCTTCGAGATGATCCTCAAGGACACGCACACCTGCAACAACAAGCCCGAGCGCATATCCGAGTGGGTCCGCATCGCCAAGGAAGAAGCCGAACGCGCGGCGGCATAGTCGGCCGGCGCCGGGGGCATACACTTGGCAATGGAGGCCACGTGGGGAATATCCCGAGTCCATCGT
>CAZSJP010000351.1:1263-5656 GCA_964606675.1 uncultured bacterium | reverse complement strand
CATCAACTTCCTCAGCTTGGGTGGTGACAACGTCATGACATTCCACATCTAGCCGACGGCGCAATCGACCGGGCGGAACCGTCGACCGGCGACACTGTGAGCCAGTCCGACTCACGCAACCACGGGAGCCAACATGCCCACTACAGATCCAGCACTACGGCCACCAACGATCGACACCTCGCCCGGTTCCGAATACGCGAGCCAAGCGCGCTTGTGGCAGGGCATTCCGGGCATTGAGGCCGCCGCCAATGGACGTTTGTGGGCCATCTGGTACACCGGCGGGAAGGGCGAGGGGCCGGACAACTACGTCGTGCTCGTCACGAGCGAAGACGACGGCGTTACGTGGTCGGATCCCGTCTTGGTCATCGACCCGCCGGGCCGCGTGAGAGCGTTCGATCCGGTGCCGTGGCACGATCCGAGCGGACGCCTGTGGCTATTCTGGGCACAGAGTGAGGAGCACTTCGACGGCAGGTGCGGCGTCTGGTGCATCACGACCGATGAATCTGCCGCCGCGCGCCCGCAGTGGACCGAGCCGCGTCGTATCGCCGACGGCATCATGATGAACAAGCCCATCGCGGTCTCGGACGACGAGTGGCTGCTGCCAGCGGCGATCTGGCCGCACGAGCCGCTCCGGGAAGACATGGCCGAGAGTCGTTACTGCAACGCGGTCGCCACGACGGACGCCGGAGAGACGTTTTCGTTGCGGAGCAGAGGCGACGCCGAAGGCCGCGGTAGCGACGAGCACATGATCGTCGAGCGCGGCGATGGCAGCTTGTGGATGCTGATCCGCATGGGTTACGGCATCGCCGAGAGCGTCTCGACCGACGGTGGGCGCACGTGGTCCGACGGGAAGCCGACGGACCTTGGCGGGCCTGGGTCGCGTTTCTTCATTCGGCGGCTACAGTCGGGCAACCTGCTGCTGGTGAATCATCACGACTTCATGCGACGCGAAGGCGAGGATGGCTTCACGCCGCGCAACAACCTGAAGGCGTTCGTCTCGGACGACGACGGGCGGACGTGGAAGGGCGGCCTCGTTCTCGACGAGCGCTTCAGCGTGTCGTACCCCGATGGCGTGCAGTCTGCCGATGGCACCATTCGGATCATATACGATCGCGAGCGTGCGGGCGCGAAGGAAATCCTGATGGCGGCGTTCCACGAGGACGACGTACTGGCCGGCAGGCAGGTAGCGTCCAGCACGCGCATGAAGATGCTGGTGAACAGAGCCGGCTGAAACCAAAAGGGAGTCTGGTCGATGACCGCGCCGAAAGAGGACGTCTACAAGGGCGAGTTGCTGCAGTTCCCGGGTCCGTGGGCGTTCAGATTGCCCTCCGCCGGCATAATCCTCGTCAGCGACGAGCAGCTTGAGGCGTTGCAGGACCCTGACGCCGAAGTCGACCTGACGCTTGGAACGGAGCCGAACATCACGACGTTGCGGCGGATCTGTGACGAGGCATCGGCCAGAGGCGTGCGAACGCTGAAGGTGGCGTTCGATCACTTCTGGCAGCAGTATCGGGCCGGCCAGGGGCATGAACCGCGTCGCTTGATGCCGGACACCGCCGAGTACATCAGGCGCATCGCCCAAATCAGCGACTTCGCTCAGAACTACGGTATCGGCCTCGAACTGAGTCTGCTCAGTCCGCTGGAACTCGGCGTAGGCTACCGCCGCGCAACGGGCCAGTCCGGGCGCTGGCTGCACTACCGCGAGGGCATCCGCGATCTGGAGACCGGCGCGTTCTCCGTTCAGCTTTGGCAGCAACTGCGATGGGGCAACAACAAGGGCACGTTCGAGTTGAAACCGGACGGCGTTCGGGTCTTCGCATTCGCCGAGGAGGGAGTCGAAGGGACCTCGTTCTACGTTGTTCGGCCCGAGTCGATACGCGAGATTAGCGCGTGTGCCCGAGTGCGGACCGAGAACGGCCCACGGCTCGAGTTCGGCGACTTCATCGCGCGTCGCGTTGCCGTCGAGGGCGAGGGCATGAAAGAGATCGGCCCGCTCGATCGGGTATTGGCGGTGCTGATATATCGCACCCCGGAAATGGACTACTTCAATCCGCGAGCCGAGGGGTTCCTCCGGGATCTGCTCGACAAATACAACGATGCCGGCGTCAAGCTCAACGGCCTATACTCCGACGAGATGCACATCCAGCAGGACTGGCACTACTTCTCCCATCACGACCACGGCCAGTTCGCTCTTCGCTACGCCGACAAGCATCTGGCGCGGGCGTACTCCGATGGGTACGGCAAGGAATACGCCGATCTCGACAAGTACATGGTGTATTTCTGCTCGGCGCAGCACGACTTCCTCAACACCGTCGAAGCGGCCGGGCCCGCCCAACACGTGTTCGGCCCCTCGCCGGAGGACGTGCAGAACACGCATCTGTTCCGAGCGCGATACTACCGCATGCTCGAAGGCGGCGTCGTCGACCTCATGACGCGAGCCAAGCGGTATGCCGAGGGGCTATCGGGGCACTTGCTCGAGGCTCGTGCGCATGTGACGTGGGCCGAAAGCCCGACCATCGACCGGTGGGAGCAGGGACCGCTGGCTCAGCACTCGCTGAAATACGAGTACACGTCTCAATTCCTGTGGTCGAACACGGTGCACCAGGCCGCATCGGCGTGTCAGGATTACTTCCGCTGGAACGACTTCCTCACCGGTGGCGGCAACGACCACGCCGAGGGTGGCTACCTCGACCGCGACTACTTCGGCCTTGCGCTGGCGTGCTCGACCGGCATCATGAACGACGTTCCCTATGCATACGCCGCGCACTGGGGTATGCCCGCCGAGATATCCGAGCGCCGCACCGCCCTCGTCGACGCATACGGCGCCAGCGGCTCCGCGACCTTCCAGGCCGTTCAGAACTCGGAGCACCGGGACGTCGACGTGCTGATGCTCTATCCGATCGACCTGGTCGCCGTCGATGAGAGATTCGGCAGCTGGATGGTGCAGTACGGCTACGCGAACTACGTTAGCGCCGAGAAGCTGGTGGCCGAAGGCGCCGCCACGAGCGATGGCCGCATCTCGATGCGTGGCAGATCGTTCGGCACGCTTGTCGCGCTGTTCGAGCCGTTCCCGTCGCCCGAACTGATGGGGCTTCTGCGAGAGTTCGCCGATGCCGGCGGCAATCTGATATGGTCCGGTCCGCCCCCGTTGCTCTCCGACGATGGATCGGACGCTCGCTCGTGGTGGGAGGAGTTGTTCGGCGCGCGATACGATGCCGTCGGCGCCACCGGATTGCCCGTACCGGGCCGAATCGTCCGCTTTGCCGGGTCACTCGCAGAGGTCGAGCCGCAGACGATCCTGACCGGACTGCCTGTCGATCACATGTACCGACTCGATCCGGCCGTCGAATCGGAGACCGTAGCCCGCTCAGGCGAGTGGACCGTCGGCACGAGGCGCCGGACGCCCGGCGGCGGAAGTTGTACGGCGCTCGGGTTCCGCCCGAGGGACGATCAGTCGAAGAGCCTTGGCGACGACGTCGACACCTGGTTCCGGATACTCGCGTGTACCGGTGCGTACCCGGCCACCGGCGCGTTCCCGGATGAGAACGACAACACCGAATACATGTCGCGCACCGGGCCGCATCTCGCGTGCCGCTTCCCCAACGGAGCGACGGCGATCGCGGTCCATTTCCGGGACTACGCCGAGGGCTGGGGCGGCGGGTTCCATCGAGATGCCGAACGCGACCGCGAGTGGTTCGATGCCCATCCACTGCCATCGGATCGCCTCAAGTTGCAGGATACGCCGGTCAACGGCAGGCGCGTCACGTACGACGGAACCCGTGCGGTCGCCTACGTCGTCGACGACGCGGGCGATCTTTCCGCGTTCGCGGGCTACGACTGCAGCGAGATCACCATCGATGGGCGGACGTGGAAGTTCTCGGATTCGCCCGTCCGGCACATCGCCTGGGCGCCGGTGCCCAAGGAGCAACTCGTGCCCGGAGGTGCGTCATACAGGCTGTGGGTCGATGGCGACGGCGTGGTGCGCGTGCCGCTGTCCGATACGCCGGCCGAGCTGGTTGCCGAGGGGTCGGCGCCGGGCAGCCGCGGGCAGACAGTCGAGTTCGTCGGCGGCGACGGCGAGATCTCGGTCGACGCGTCGTCCGTGCCGGCGGGTTGCTGGCTCCATGCTATCCCCGAGCCGCGGTAGGGCGGGCTACCGACGAAGCGCCGTGCCTGCCGCTGCCCGCAAGCAGCCGTGGGTGCGGCCTTCGGCACGATCTGCAGCTCGTCCCACAACCCGACGAACGTCCCCGCTTCTTTGTCAGCCACATCCGGCGATGCTATCTTTCGTTCTGCCGGGCCATCCCACCTGAGCCACCACATCGAGACGACAGGAGACCGGATGCGACCAGTCGCGACCTACAAGATAGTGCCATCGATTCCCGAGCGGATC
>CAZSJP010000351.1:0-1253 GCA_964606675.1 uncultured bacterium | reverse complement strand
GGGCGGCTGCGGGAGTTAGCTCACAACCTGTGGTGGTGCTGGGAACACGAGGCCATCGACCTGCTCAGGCGGATCGACATGGACCTGTGGGACGCGCAGGACGTCTACCATAACCCGGTCAAACTGCTGAATCTGGTCACCCAACAACGACTGCAGGCGCTCGCCGACGACGAGGGTTTCCTCGCGCACTATGATCGCGTGATGTCGTGGCTCGACTCGTACATGGCCGGCGACGAGGAGCATCGGACGTGGTTCCGCCGCTCGTTCCCGGATTCGGAAGACGTCTGCGCCGCCTATTTCTCCTTCGAGTTCGGCATCAACGAGTGCATCCCGATATACTCCGGCGGGCTCGGCCTGTTGGCCGGCGACCATCTGAAATCGGCGAGCGACCTCGGAGTGCCGCTGGTCGCCGTCGGCATACTCTATCAGCAGGGCTACTTCCGGCAGTACCTCAACAATGACGGATGGCAGCAAGAAGAGTTTCCGGTCAACGACTTCTACTCGATGCCCGTGCAACTCGTGCGCAACGGCGACGGCGCTCCGCTTGTCGTCGACGTGGACTACCCGGGCCGGACCGTCCACGCCCAGGTCTGGTACGTGGACGTTGGCAGAGTGCGGCTGCACCTCCTGGATACGAACATCGCCTCGAACGGCCCGGACGACCGCAATCTTACGCGGCAGCTCTACGGCGGCGATACCGAAATGCGGATTCAGCAGGAGCTTCTTCTGGGGGTCGGCGGCGTTCGCGCATTGGCCGCGCTCGGCATCGAGCCATCGGTCTTCCACATGAACGAAGGGCACTCGGCGTTCCTCGCCGTGGAAAGAATCCGCAGCGCGATGGTCGAGCGCTCGTGCTCGTTCGAGGAGGCCGCCGAGATAATCAAGTCCACAACGGTGTTTACAACTCACACCCCTGTTCCTGCCGGCAACGACGAGTTCTCGCCGGGTCTGATCGACAAGTATTTCGGCCCGTGCTGCAAGGCCCTCGGCGTGCCGCCGGGGCAGTTCCTGCAACTGGGGCAAGTCGACCCCACGCAGCCAGACTCGCCTTTCGGCATGACCGTGCTGGCGTTGCATCTGGCGGCGCACTCCAACGGCGTGAGCAAGCTTCATGGGCAAGTCGCGCGAGAGATGTGGACGAGACTCTGGCCAGGATAGCCGGCGGACGAGGTGCCCCACGGCTCTATCACGAACGGCGATCACGTTCGCTCGTGGATATCGAACGATCTCGCGTGGCTCTTCAGTCGCTACCT
>CAZSJP010000350.1:0-5679 GCA_964606675.1 uncultured bacterium | reverse complement strand
CCGGCCAAACGCTCACCATCGAGCCGGGCGTGGACGTGCTGTTCGACGCCGACGTTCAGTTCGTGGTGCAAGGCAGGCTCCATGCCGTCGGCACCGCGGTCGACTCGATCCGCTTCATCAAGGGCGCGGCCGCCGAGTGGGGGGGCATTCGCATCAGCGGCGGCGACAGCAGTTCGCTCGCGTATACAAGGGTGAGCGATGGGCGCGCGGAGGGGACAAGCCCGAGCGATCTGGGGGGCGGCGTCTATTGTGGCGGCGTTGGTACCCGCCTGACGATGGACAACTGCACCATCAGCGGCAACAACGCGTATGACGGCGGCGGGCTCTACAGCTCGCTCGCCACGGTTCTCCTGTCGAACACCACGATCGACGGCAACGCCGTCAGCCACTGGGGCGGCGGATCATATCACACCGGCTCAAACTCCTCGGTGACAATGACGAATAGCACCATCAGCGGCAACAGTGCCGCCGACCTCTACGCCGGCGGGATATTCCACAACAGCTCCGGCCTGGTGCTGACCCTCACGAACTGCACGATCAGCGGCAACAGCGGGCCGACCTACGGCGGCGGCATGTGGGGCTATGATGGCACGGAGATCCTGACGAATTGCACGTTTGAGGGCAACTCGGCGACGTACGGCGGCGCGGCATGGTGCGACCTAACTACCTCGACGCTCACGAACTGTACGATCTCGGACAACACTGTCACCAACGACGGTGGCGGCTTGTTCTACAGCCAAGGCACGGCCACCATCACGAATTGCACGTTCAACGGCAACAGTACGACCCGCTTCGGCACCTCGCTGCTCGCCCAGAACTCGGCCACGGTCACGGTCAAGAACTCCATCATGTGGGCGGGGGCAGGCAACCAGCAAATCTATGCATCGGGTGCCACGGTCAACGCCACCTACTCCGACGTACAGGGCGGCTACACCGGCGCCGGCAACATCAATGCCGATCCGCTCTTCGTGAACGCGGCCGGCGGCGACTACGGCCTCCAGTCCGGTTCGCCTGCGATCGACGCCGGCGACCCGACTAGCCCACTGGACTCCGACGGTACGCGCGCCGACATGGGCGCGATAGCCACGGTTCAGCCGGGCACGCCCGTCACCGGCATGATCGCGACGACGACCTGGACAGCTGCCAACGGGCCGTATCGAGTCATCGACACACTCACGGTTCCGGCGGGCAACACGCTCACTATCGAGCCGGGTGTCGACGTGCTCTTCAATGCCGACGTGCGGTTCGTGGTCCAAGGCGCAGTCCATGCCGTCGGCACCGAGGCCGACAGCATACGATTCATCAAGGGCATCGCCGCCGAGTGGGGTGGCATCCGCATCAGTGGCAATGACACCAGCACGATCCACTACGCTCGCATCAGCGACGGGCATGCGGAAGGTTCGACCCCCCACGACGTAGGCGGCGGCATATACACAGCCGATGCCGGTACGCGGCTGGCGATCGGGAATAGTGTCCTCAGCGGCAACACCGCGAAGTACGGCGGCGGGTTGTACGCCACTGGCACAACGTCGCTCAGCAACTGCACGGTTGCTGGCAACACTGCGGTCACTGACGGAGGCGGCTTGTTCAACGCGAACGGCAGCATGACGGTCACGAACTGCTCTGTCAAGGACAACTCTGCCGGGGATTGGGGTGGCGGGATCCGCAACAGCGCTGGCACGGTGAACATCACGACAAGCGCCTTCACCGGCAACAGCGCAGTCAATCACGGCGGGGGGGTATACGTCAACAGCGGTAGCGCGACACTCACGAATTGCACGATAAGCGGGAATGCCGCTGGGGCTAGCGGCGGCGGATTGCGACAACACGATGTCAGCGCTAGTACGACGATCCGGAACTCCATCGTATGGAACAACGCCTCGTCGGATCAGATAAACGTGCACAGCGGGACGCTCACAGCGACATACAGCGACGTCCAGGGCGGATACGCAGGCACGGGCAACATCGACGCAGACCCTCTTTTCGCCGACAGCGCCGCCGGCGACTACACGCTTCTCGAAGCCTCGCCGTGCATCGACGCCGGGGACCCGACAAGTCCGATGGACCCCAACGGCACGAACGCCGACATGGGAGTCTTTGCGTCTCCATACGTGAACATGGCGCTACGGTCGGACTCGGCCGGCTACAGTTGGCTCTCAAGCGACAACCCCGGTGGGCCGACGTTCTCGTGGGAAGACATAACCGTGATCGGCACCCCGATCGCCGGGAGCGGCGACGACGCGAACTTCGGCGCCTTCCCGATCGGTTTCGATTTCCCGTTCTACGGGGACGAGCACGCAGCTTCCGTATCAGCACCAACGGCACAATCAGCTTCACGTCGAACTCGTCGGACTACAGCTACGTAGGCCTCCCGAACGCAACGGCGCCCGGCAATCTACTCGCGCTCGTGTGGCGGGATCTGGAATTCACCGCCGATCCGAGCGCATACTACTACTTCGACGGGGCGCGGACGATCATCTCGTTCGTCGGTGTGCCTCCCCTGAGCGACCCGGGGTCGTACGACTTCCAGGCCATCCTCTACCCCGACGGACGGATAGTCTACCAGTACCAGAATATCACCGCCGACTCGACGAGCCTGGCGGTCGGGTGGCAGAACGCGGACGGCACCGATGGGCATACCATCGCCAGCGACGTGACGTTCATCGAGAGCGGCCTGGCCGTCGAGATCTCCCCGCCTCGTCTGGCTCCGCCGAGGCACTTGCTTGCCACGCCGGGTACCGGACAGGTCGATCTGCGCTGGGGCTCCGTGTCGCTTCCCGCTGCTGAGTTCAAGGAGTACCGAGTCTACTACGACACGTTCTCGCCCCCGACGACTTTCCGCCAATCGACGACGCCCGGCTCGCCGAGCGATACCAGCGCGGTCCTCTCCGGCCTGACCGACGGGGTGACGTACTATTTCCACGTGACGACAGTCGATACGGGCGGCTCTGAGGGCGGAGCTTCGAGCGAAATCGCGGCGATACCGGGCACCATCGGCGGCATAGTCACCACGACGACGTGGCTGAAGGCCAGCAGCCCGTACGTGATCGGCGGCAAGGTCGTCGTACCGTTCGGCAATACGCTCACCATCGAGCCGGGCGTCGACGTGCGGTTCGATCTGGACGCGGAGTTCGTAGTCAAGGGCATCCTCGAAGCGGTCGGCACACAGGTTGACAGCATACGCTTTGTGCCAGGTGCCGCCGCCGAGTGGGGCGGCTTGCGGTTCGTCGGTGGCGATTCCAGCACGTTGCACTACGGTCGCATCTCTGGGGCGGCGGCCGATAGCACGGGGTCCGGCTCGAACGGCGGCGGCATATACCTCAGAGGCAAACTGGGCCTGGCTCACTCGGTCGTGTCCGGCAACGCCGCAACTCTGGGCGGCGGCATATACTCCATCGACAGCCACCTCGACATCTTCGAGTGCCTCATCGCAGCCAACACTGCTACGGGGTCCGGCGGCGGCATCTGGACCGGCTACTCCGGCACGTCGATCCCCGGTGCCGGCGGCGGCGAAGAGACGGTGATCCTCACCAACAGCGTCGTCACGGGCAACACCTCCGACGATTGGGGTGGCGGCCTCTACAGCCAGGGCGACCCCGTACACGTCGACAGCACGACGTTCAGTCTGAACCAGGCCGCAAACTACGGCGGCGGCATAGCGGCGTGGCAGACGACGCTCGACGTCACAGGTTCGACGTTCGACAACAACACCGCGACGAACAACGGCGGCGGCGGCATATTCGCCGGCGCGACGATCGCCACTGTGTCCGGTTCCAAGTTGATCAACAACACCGCCAACGTCGGCGGTGCGATAGCCGCCAGTTCGCATGGCGCGGCCAATGCCACCCTGACGGTGACACGGTCCGTTATCGCGGGCAACTCAACCGGCATCAGAGTCGGCCAGGCCAGCGCGTCGATCGACCGTAGCACGCTCGTCGGCAACGCAGGCGGGGCGATCTCTTCCAATGGCCAGACGACCCTGACCAACTCGATCGTTTGGGGCAACTCCATGGGCGCCGCTACGGTGAGCTACTCCGATATCGAGGGCGGGTTCGCGGGCACCGGGAACATCGCGCTCAATCCGATGTTCGTCGATAGCGCAGGCGGCGATTTCTCGCTGCAAGCCGGCTCGCCTGCCATAGACGCCGGCGACCCGAACGACACGAGAGACCCCGACAACACCAAGCCCGACATGGGCGCCCTCTATCGACATCAGACCTCGTCGGCGACTACCGTCAGCGGCCCGATAGGCACGACAACCTGGACGCTCGTCGGCAGCCCGTACGAAGTCGTCGCGCCGTGCACCGTTGCGTTCGGCAACACGCTCACCATCGAGTGGGGCGTCGACGTCGTCTTCAACGCGGACGTGCCGTTCATCGTCGAGGGCAAGCTCCACGCGATCGGCACAGCAGCCGACTCGATACGTTTCATCAAGGGCACCTCGCCGACGTGGGGCGGCCTCCGGTTCAGCGGCGTCGACACGAGCCGGACCGAATACGTGCGCATCAGCGACGCAAACACCGTCGGCAACGGTGGCGGCGTCTACATATCCACCGCGACCGGCCACCTCGCCATGAAGAACTCGGTCATCAGCGGCAACGTCGCGTCGGCTCAAGGCGCGGGCATATGGGCCGGCGGCGGCTCGCATCCGGTGCTCAACTACTGTGTTATAGCTAACAACGAGGTGACCTCCGCCGGCGGCGGAGGTGGGTTCATGGCCAACGGCGGCAACATCACGTTCCGGAACTGCACGTTCTACGGCAACACCGCGCAGACCGTCGGCGGTGCCGGTCGATCCAACGGAACCGGCACAATCGTGAGTGTGAAGAGCAGCATCGTCTGGGGCAACGTCGGCTCGTTCAGCGAGTCGGTTGGTGGCCTGGTGAACGTCACCTACTCCGACGTACAGGGTGGATGGGCCGGCACCGGCAACATCAACGTAGACCCAGAGTTCGTCGATGCCGCCGCGAACGGCTTCGGCCTGCTCGCGACGTCGCCCGCAATCGACGTCGGCGACCCGGCGGGGCCTCTCGACCCGGACGGCACCCGGTCGGACATGGGAGCGATCGCCACCACGCAGCCCGGCACGCCCGTCAGCGGGAATATCGCGACCGGCACGTGGCAGCAAGCGGACGGCCCGTACCGAGTTACCGGCGCGATCACCGTCACCGCCGGGCAGACACTGACCATTGAGCCGGGCGTCGACGTCTTCTTCAACGCCGATGTGCCGTTCGTCGTCGACGGTATCGTTCGCGCTGTCGGCACGGTGGCGGATAGTATTAGCTTCATGCCGGACGTCGCGCCCGAGTGGGGCGGCATACGGGTATCCGGCGATTCCAGCACGCTCCACTACGCGCGCATCACCGGTGGTAACGCCGATGGCCTGGGCGCTTTGTCGTCGGGCGGCGGCATCTACATCATCAACGGCGCGCTCGGATTGGCTCATTCGGTCATCGACCACAACGCCGCAACAGAGGGCGGTGGCCTATACGCCTTCGACAGCCACGTGGACATCCTGGAAACGCTGATCGACGCGAACACGTCGAGTGGCGACGGCGGTGGGATCTGGACCAGCGTAACCGGCGCGCTGACCAAAGATTGCGCGTGCGCGACGGTCATCCTGACGAACAGCACCGTCACGAACAACGTCTCCGGCAACGACGGCGGCGGAGTACATAC
>CAZSJP010000349.1:1456-5703 GCA_964606675.1 uncultured bacterium | reverse complement strand
CATCGACGCCGAGTTGCCGACCGACGTCGCCCGCCCACTTCGTATCGCCCGGCGGTGCGTGACGGGTGAACACGAGCCGGTCTCGATCAAGCTACTCAACGCGACTCTCGACACGGCGATGGTGCGTGTGGTCGCGGAGACCGAATCGGATGGGATCGTCGTGACGCCGCACGAGGTGAAGCCGGTGCCGACTAACCCGGATCAGGGAACAGTAGCATGGGATCCGATCGTTCCGCTCGGGGCGTCGGACTCGCTGACGATTCCGTCGTTCGAGACGCGCGAGGTGTGGCTCGATATCGACGCGATGGCGGCGGCGGCAGGCAACCACGAAGTGACCGTGACGTTCCGCGTAGGCACCGACGAGACGCGTGTCGCGATCGAGCTTGAGATATTGCCGTTCGAGATGGCCGGATACGACAGCATGCGCCTCTGCATGTGGGCCAGTTACGACGACTACGCGGTAGCGGGCCTGCTCGCGCATGGGAACACGGTGTTCACCACCGGCGCCCCGCCTGCGGCCTCGGCTCCGGACGGAGACACTCCGCGCGTCGATGTCGACTTCGCCGCGCTCGACGAGTTCGTGGCGCGCCTTGCCGGACACGACGTGTTCCTGCTCCTGACGGGTGTGCCGGCCGTCGGCGTCGAGTGGGAAGACGATGCGTATGCGCCGCTACTGGCAGACTATCTCGATCAGGTGATGTCTCACCTGGCGGAGAGGGGCATCCCCGAGGAGCACGTTGCGCTCTACACGTGGGATGAGGTCGGCGGCCACGGTTGGGAGGCGGTGCGCCGCTTCGTCGGGTTCGGGCGGAAAGCGCTCGAAGCCCGCCCCGGAGTGAAGATCTACGTGAACGGCGGCGGCGACCTGCCGATGTTCGAAGAGTTGGCCGAGATCGCCGGTATCTGGTCGCCCGCGTTCTTCATGCTCGACGAGCACACTCCCGTGATGGACTTCCTATGGAGCACGAAGGCCGCGATGTGGTCGTACAACTGTAGCTACGCATACGCGCGGCCCCTCGGCTGGAACAACAAGGCCGTCAATGTCGTCGGCGAGTTCCGCATGCAAGCGCTGTTCGCCGCGAACTACGGCGCCACCGGTATCGGGTACTGGTGCTACAACGTAGGTCCCTCCATGTGGGAACCGGCCGACGCCGAGTACCCACTCGTGTACCAAGCCAAACCGGGCGAGCCGATCACGTCGTCACGACGCTGCGAGGCGATCCGGGAGTCGATTGAGGACACGCGCATCCTCGTCGCGCTGCGAGAGAAGCTCGCGGACGACGCCACGAGCGACGCGACGAAGGAGAAGATACGCCATCTGCTCGAAGTGACGTTGCCGACCATGGCCGACAAGTCGCTGGCTGAGATGCATCTCGGCACGGCACGCTACGTGCTCGACGACACGAACGACGACGCGATGGTCGAGACGTTCCGAAACGAGCTGTTGGACTGCGTGGCCGCGGTGGTGGGGTAGTGCGGGTGGCAGGAGGGACATGCGCTAACCGGTTCCACCCAGTGCCGCCAGCCGCTTTGGTCGGACCAGCCGGTCGATGCGACCGCGCGACCGGGCAGGCGATGTGGAAGGCCCGGCGCCGGCCGCTGGCGCGATGCCAGAGCCGCACTGAGGCGGGATGGCGATCCGGCAATGGCGGCGAGTAGATAGGCGGCCCGAGGGAGAGCGTGCCCTCTCCCTCGGGAGCGACCAGCCTTACGCGCGTCAGGGGCACACCCGCGCTCTACGCCGGGTCCGATCGCCTTTGACCGCCATCTGTCACCGCGTTTCAGCGTCCGATCTACCTGTAGGTCGGGAACGACCCGCCAAAGGTTCGGTTTGGCCCTCTATCATGCGTTGCCCCCAACGAGCTTCTACGATGCGACGAACGAGCTGCGCCATGCGGTGCCTCACCATCGGTTGCTCTTCATCCGCAAGTGCAAGGGCGGTCGCCTCCAATGGCACTTGCGCGGCCCATTCTGCATCGGCGGCTCGCTCCCAGAGTTCGTATGCTACTCTTCCGCGCACCAGTCTTGTCGGATCCTGCAGCAGCAGCAGAACCAGCGGGAGGAACTCATCGCGCTTGCGAGCGCTGTCGACATCCAGGTGGAGCAGCGCCACGGCAGCCAGGGCGCGATTCCCCTTGCAGGAGTCGTGCAGAGCGCTCTTGAGTGCCTCAACGACTGCCTCTCTGCGTTTATCGTCCGCCGCCCCGGCGGCATCGTGCATCAACCGCGAGAAATGAAGCGCGAAACCCCGCGTCGGAGCATGTGGAAGCTGCATGGCCTTCGTGAATCCTCCGACGCCGTCTACACCGATCCTTCGCAGCTCCTCCTCGATGTCCTTCCAAGGCCAACGAACTGCAGGCCGATCGTGTCGGCAGAGCAGCTCGAAGACGCGGTCGCCGAAGTCGCTCTTCGGCGCGTCTGCCTTCAGCGTACCCTCGAACATCTCCAAAGTCCCCGTCCTGAGTTTCTCACGTCCGTCGTGCAGGCGGCGCTTGACCGTGCCAACCGGCACCTCCTGCATCTTTGCGACATCCTGGATCGAGTAGTCGCCTACGTAGAACAGCGTCATGGTCTCGCGCTGCGTCTTGCTCAGCTTCCCTATGGCTGCCATCACCCGCTGGCCCAACTCCCGGCGCTCGAACTCGACCTCCGGCGTGACACTCGTGCTCGCCTCCGCGCCCGCCTTCTCAATGTCCACGCCTTCCCGCCGGCGTCGCAGCACATCGATGCAGTGATGGATCGTCACCGATCTGAGCCACGCCGCCAGTCGCGAGGGGTCCTTGAGACTGTCCAGACGCTCGAAGGTGTCGATAAACACCTCCTGCGCGACGTCCTCGGCTTCGTGGAAGTCTCGAAGACGCGTCAGGGCGATGCCGAAGACCGCATCCTGATATCGGTCCAGAATCGGTCGGAACGCTCCTGACCCGCCGGCCAGAGCTTCCGCCACCAGGTCCGCGTCAGCCTTCATCTCCGCCCATTCCGCTCTGAGTTCCTGCAGGTATGTCGGCCGGGAGCGCGCAAAGGTTCGGTCAAGCGCAATCTTGTCCGACTGAGCTGTAGTGGCCGGCACCGTCTCATGAAGGGTACCATCGCGTGCTGCCATACGCTCCGCGGCGCCGGAATACGTCGCATGTCCGTCTGGGAACACCCACGAGTGCTGAGCCGTGTCCGCAGGTCGTTCCTATCCCGAACGTGGCTAGCTGCCCTCGTCTCCGTTGGAACCCCATCGTGTCGCAGGTACTATCGTAACGACTACCAGAATCGCTCTGTACGATGCCCAACTCGACACTACCAAACACATCGAAGGAGGATCGCCATGCCGTTCACGCTACAGATCGGGGACACAGCCCCGGACTTCAGCAACCTGCCCGCCACCGACGGGAAGAGCTACAGCCTGTGCGACTTCGACGATTCGGACGTCCTCGTCGTCTTCTTCACGTGCAACCACTGCCCATACGTGATCGGTTCCGACGAGGTCACGCGCGCGACGGCCGAGCGTTTCGGCGCCAAAGGCGTGGCGTTCATCGGTATCGGCTCCAACAGCGAAGTCACGCATCCGACCGACGACCTCGACCATATGATCGAGCGCATGAGCGAGCAGAAGTTCCCGTGGGTCTACGCTCGCGACAAGTCGCAGGAAGTCGCCCTGGCCTATGGCGGGCTGCGGACGCCGCACTTCTACGTCTTCGACAAGGATCGGAAGCTCGTCTACACGGGCCGCGGGGTCGATCAGCCGGGCGACGCCGACCGGGTGCGCGTCAACGACCTCGACAGGGCGCTCGAAGAGATCACCTCGGGCAAGCCGGTGAGCGTGCCTCTCACGAACCCCATCGGCTGCAACGTCAAGTGGGAAGGGCAGGACGCGCACTGGATGCCCGCCGACGCCTGCGATCTAGTCTAGCAACGGCTCGATAGCCGAAGACGCCGCGGGGTACGGAGCCATCCTGAGCCTCGCGGCGGACAGTGCCGGAAGCGAGACAGCGGATGACACATCGCGAGCGCGTGCTCCGCACATTCCGATTCGAGAGCGCCGACAGGCCGCCATACGACCTGATGGAGGGCTGCGTCTGGCCGGAGCTGATGGAGTATTTCCGTGCCGCCCACGGCCACGACGAGCCGCTCGACGTGCTGGATTCCCTCGACACCGATTTCCGGTGGACCGGGATGCAGCGAGCGCCGCCCCCCCCCCCCCCCCCCCCAAACCCCCCCCCCCCCCCCCCAAACCCCCCCCCCCCCAAAAAAAAACC
>CAZSJP010000349.1:0-1446 GCA_964606675.1 uncultured bacterium | reverse complement strand
CGCCGACGGGCCGCTTGCCGACGCGAGGACGGTCGCCGACGTGGAGGCGCACGACTGGCCCGACCCGTCCGAGTGGCAGCCGCAGGACTACTCGCACGTCCGCGAGCGATGGCCCGACCACGCGCTGGTCTTCGTCGGTGGCTGGCACCCGCTCTTCTGGCACACGTGCGAGGCGTTCGGCGTCGAAAGAGCCATGCTGAACCTGGCGACGCGGCCCGATCTGTTCGAGTGCGCCGTCAGGTGCATCCACGAACGCTACATGGACATGCTGAAGCGCGGCCTCGAGGCGGCGCGTGGGCACGTGGACGTCTGCTGGCTCGGCGACGACTTCTCTACGCAGGAGTCGATGTTTCTCAGCCCGAGCCACTGGCGCCGGTTCATCAAGCCATACCTCGCCGAGCAGGTCGAACTCGCCCGCCGGCACGACATGCGGGTTCTGTATCACTCGTGCGGCGCCGTCCGGCCGGTGCTTGGCGACCTGATCGACATCGGCGTGAACGCTCTGGAGGTCTTCCAGACGACGGCGAAGGGCATGGACGCTGAGTCCATTGCCCTCGAGTTCGGCGGCCGGTTGGCGTTCTACGGCGGGATAGACATCCAACGCCTGCTATCGTACGGCACGGAGGACGAGGTCCGAGCCGAGGTTCGCGCCAACATACGTGCGTTCGAGGGTTGCGGCGGCTACGTCGTCGCCAACTCGCACCATCACGTGGCAGACATCGACGGCCGCAACATCGAGGCAATGTGCGCCGAGGCAAGGCGTGCGACAAACGCGGAGGACGCATGAACGCGGATCGAGAGCAGATCGCCAACCCGATCGCCGGGCTGCCCGAGCACCTGCCGCGCAAGCTGTCGATAAGTTGCTGGATATGGAGCTGGATCGCGTCGGCGACGCCGGGCGCACCGTACGACGACCCCGAACGGTGCATGATCGAGATGAAGGAGCGAGGGTTCAACTCCATCCGCGCCGATGCAGGCCTGAACTGGGCATTCACGCTCGACGGCAAGCCGCGCGGGCCAATGGACTTCGGCCCGTGGATCGCCGGCTACGGCTGGAACTTCAGCACCGTCGATTCGGCCGGTGGCGGGCGGCACGACATCCTCGAACGCGTGATCCATCTGCTCGAACTGGCGAAACGGCACGACGTGTGGGTAATCCTGACAAGCTGGGAGTATCAGGACAGCACGTGGCTGGTCGCCGATCCCGCGATTCGAGCCGAGGTCTACGGCGTGCCCCTGGAGCGCCGGTTCATGCATATGGCAGAGCAGCACGACCGACTGCTCTGCATACTGCGGGACAAGGACCTGCTGGGCAACGTCGCCTTCGTCGAAGTGAACAACGAACCGGAGCATAGCGACTTTCCTAAGGGCGCCGAGAGCAAGCGGCTGCACACCGAGGCAATCGACATGCTTCGCGAGCGACACCCCGACGTGCTCGTGAGCGCC
>CAZSJP010000348.1:0-5707 GCA_964606675.1 uncultured bacterium | reverse complement strand
GGACGTGCACCGTGTCGTCGGCCGTCGTCCAGACTGAGTCCGCGTTTATGGGGCCGCTCACCGAAAGAGCGAGTGCCGGCGACGACGTGCACACCGCGAAAAGCGCCAATAGACCTGCAACAATACCAGTGGAGCGCATGCGCCACCTCCGTCAATATGTGGGGATAAGGCTAAGATGGATCGTACGTCGAGCCTGCTGCACGCCAGCGTGCCGCATGATCAAATCTATCCTTCCTGACTGATAAGTCAATGATTGAGGGCGACATTCCAACAGTTGAATCGGGATGGGAACCCGGTCAACGATGCGGCTGTACCGCACACCTCGTTGACCGTTTTTCGCCCTTTGGGTACCGTCAGTCGGGACAGGCGCTGAGCCTGATTCGTGTTTGCGCGACATGCTGCTTTGGATGAGGAGAGCCCGATGGGCATCTTATTCGACAAGATCTACGGTTGCGAGGCCGCCGGAACCATCGCCAATTCGATGGGAGACGTTACCGAGGGCCTCTCCTACACGGAAATCGAAGAACGCTACGGCTTCGTGGACGAGCTTCTGCCCCAGGAGATCAGGGGCGGATCGACACCGCAGACGTATGGCCCCGACTTCGTGTACCATCCGCACAGCCGTCCCCCGGGCATGACCGAAGACGGTTTCGAACGCCATCGGCTCTGCACCAGCGCGATCCTGAGGAAATGTGGCAGGATAACCATCGAGGATCTGGCGGCAACGTGGATATCGGACGTCGACCCGGACAAGTTCGGCTATCTCATGGGCCCACAGGACCGGATCATCTACACGCAGATCAAGGCCGGAGTGCCACCGTGGGAAGTAGGGCGGAACGCATCGTGGCCGGGGTTCATCGGCACGAGCAAGATGATAATGCCCGTGGGCATGGTCAACGCGTGCAACCCGTCAGAGGCGGCGAAGGACGCTCACGACCTCGGGCGCATCAAAGACGTACGAGGCGTTCGGGGCAACTACGCGCTTGAAGTATGTGCGGGCATCGCCGCAGCGGCCGCCGAAGCTCTCTCGCCGGCCGCCACGGTCGAGTCGGTGATAGACGCGGCGCGCGATCACCTTACGCTCTTGCCGCGCCAGGAGGTCGACACGGCCCTAGGATGGGCGCGAGAGGCCGATGACTGGAAAGACCTCCGGCCTCGTTTCGAGGAAGTCTATCGCGGCAGACCCGGGTCGAACGCGGTGGAGATACTGGGCGGTGCGCTCGGCTGCTTCCTGCTCGCCGACGGACAGCCGAAGGAAGCCATCCTCTACGCGGTGAACCTCGGTCGCGACACCGACTGCAAAGCGTATGTCGCCGGCGGCTTAGCAGGTGCGCTACGGGGTATCGAGGCGGTGCCGTCCGAATGGGTGACAACCGTGGAGGCCCAGGTCGTCAGCGACCCGTACACGGTCTCACGCCGAACTGCCCGCGAGGCCGCCGAAGGGCTGCACGCGGCGGCACTGAGCGAAATGGCGCGGATGAAAGAGACCGTCGCGGCCCTCGAGTCGATGGCGTAGCGGCAGACGCTACTCGTCGATGACGTCGGGCATCCAATCGAGCTCTCCGAGCGCGTCGGCGACGGCCTCGCGAACGTCCTCATCGGGGTCGAGTATCGCGCCGAGAAGCGCATCGATGCTCGCCGGGTCGTCGATCTTCCCCAGGGCTTCCGCGGCGGAAGCTCGCGGGCGCCACGCTCTGTCCTCGCGCAGTAGTGCCGCGATTGTCGCGATAGAGCCGGGGTCGCCGATCGAGCCAAGAGCTTCGGCAGCATGGGCCCGCACCCTCGGTTCGGCATCCTTGGTCGCCCCGGCGAGCGGCAATATCGCGCTCGGATCGCCGATGTACCCCAGCGAGATCGCGCCGGCAGAGCGTATCTCGGCGTCCGCGTCCTGCAACAGCCCGACGAGCGTGCAGATGGCTCGTTCGCCGAATTCCGCCAGGGCGTGTGCCAACGACAGCCGAAACCTGAGCGTCGCGTTCCGCATCGCTTCAGCGAGAGGCCCGATGGCCACCGGATCGCCGATGCCGCCGAGGGCTCCGGCTGCATCGCACCGCAGATGCTCGTCCGCGGCACCCAGGGCCACCAGGAGCGGAGCGACAGCCTTCGGATTTCCCATCCTGCCGAGCGCCGTTGCTGCATGTGCCGCCAACTCCGTGTCATCGTCGCCAAGGTACTCGGCGATCAGATGAACCGCCGGCTCCCGCAATTCGGCAAGCGCACTATCGGCCACCAGTACCGTGCCATCGTCTTTCAGCCGCAGCCGATCCATGAGCGGCGCCACGGCGCGAGGGTCGCCTAGCTGCCCCAACGACTTCACTGCGAAACGCTTCACCCATATATCGCTATCGTCAAGGGCGTCGATCAGTGCTGGCACGACGGCCGAATCGCCGAGTGTGCCCAGGGCGGTCGCTGCATACTGCCGAACGTTGTCATCGGCGCCGGCATCGGCCAGCGCGTCGAGCATCAGAGGGACGGCGCGCTTGTCTCCCAGATCGCCAAGCGCTCTCACGACAGTCCATCGGAGCTTCCCCGACTCGTCGCGCAGCACGCCGAGCAGAGGCTCATATGCTCTCGAATCGCCGATCCTACCGAGCGCCTCAGCCGCACTGGATTGCGCATCGTATTCGCCGCTCGATAGCTCCTCCACGATCAGCGGCACGGGAGTAGGGTCGCCCAGCCTGCCGAGTGCACGGATTGCCGAGACCCGAAGCCACTCGTCTTCCTCGGTAAGGAGAGCCGTTAGCGGCTCAAGCGCGCGCAGGTCGCCGATAAAGCCAAGCGCGTTGGTGGCCTCGCGCCGAATGTCCGCATTGGCGCTATCGAGCAACCGAATCAGATCGTCGACCGGTCGTGCGTCGCCGATCCCCCCGAGCGCTTGCACCGCCCACTCAACCACTTTCCCGTCATCGTCTCCGAGCGCGACCATGAGGCAATCGATAGTCCTCGGATCCTCAAGCCGCCACATGGCCCGTGCGGCGTTCCTGCGCACGTCGTCCGATTCGTCCCCGATGGTCGCTATCAGTGGGTCGACGGCGCGTGCATCCGCGATCTCCCCGAGCGCATATGCCGCGTTCGAGCGTACACTGCTGTGGGCGTCATCTAGAGCCGCGATCAGCGCGACGGCAGTGTTCGGGTCGCCGATCTTGGCCATCGCACGCGCGACCGAACTCCGCACGCGGGGGTCGTCGTCGTCCAGAGCGAATATCAGCGCGCACATGACGTCCGGGTGATCGAGGTAGGCCGTCGCACGGAGTTCGGTCGCCTCGTCCACTGCCTCGAGTCGCGTGAACCCGTCCGCACTCGTCAGACGTTCGATGAGATCGCGGTCGTCCATGGTTCCCGGTAGTCCTGTCGTTTGGGGCGGAACCGACGCAGAACGTCCGGCGGCAAACGCCGGCCCCTTCTACCAGTCGGCGATGCTCCCATCGGTGTTGGTCAGAATCGGCAGATCGTGCGGCGTGAATCGCCGCTCGCGGATGGCCGCTTCGTCCACCTCGAACCCCAGCCCCGGCCCTTGCGGCGGCGCGACGTGGCCGTCGACTTGCTTCAGCGGATCTCGGAATACCCCCTGCCCCATGCTCACCGTTTCCTGATGTTCCTGTATCACGAAGTTGGGCGTGCAAACGTCGAGGTGCAGTGCCGCGGCGAACAGGATCGGCCCGTACGCGTTGTGGGGGCCGACCCCCACTCCGTGCGCGTCGGCCATGACGGCGATCTTCCGCGCTTCGGTCAGGCCGCCGCACGCTCCGAGATCGGGCTGAATCATGCCGACCCCGCCCGCTTCGAGTATCGGACGAAAACCGTACTTGGTGTATATGCGCTCTCCCGTCGCGATGGGCGTTCGCGTCGACCGGCCCACTCTCGGGATCTCGTGTGAGTGTTCCGGCAGCACCGGCTCCTCGATGAAGAGCGGGTTCGATGGCTCGACGGCCCTCGCATACGTGATGGCCGCCGCCGGCGTTAGCTGCCCGTGGAAGTCGAGCATGATATCGACCTCGTCGCCGACAGCACGCCTCACCGCCTCTATCTGCCTGCTCGAAGCGATCGCTCCGGCGAGACCGAACGGTGGCGACAGTTGGGCCGTCGGACACCACTTCACCGCAGTGAATCCTCTGTCAACGGCCTTGAGCGCGTTCTCGGCCATCTCGTCGGGCGTGCTGCCTCCGGGTGCCAGATACAGCCTGACTCTCTCGCGACACTTCCCGCCCATCAGTTGCCACACCGGCACGTCGAGCGCTCTGCCCATGATGTCCCACAGAGCGATGTCGACGCCGCTGATCGCCGCCGTGAGGATCGGCCCGTCGCGCCAGAACGCGCCGCGGTACATCGCCTGCCAGTGGTGCTCGATTCTGAGAGGGTCCTTGCCGACGAGGTAGCGCGCAAGCTCGGTGACGCCGGCGGCGACGGTGGACGCCTTGTCGCCGAGAGCTTCGCCCCACCCGGCGATGCCTTCGTCCGTGTCGATCTTCACGAACACCCACGAGGGCGCCACGAGAACCGGCTCGACAGCGGTGATCCTCATGTTTCGCTACTCCGCAAGAGGCGCGCCGGGGCGCCGTTGAGTCCGTTTCAGCTCCGTACGCACATGAACGCCGAGCCGGCATCGCGCGCGAACGACTCGACGTCCACCATCAGATCGGCCTTCGCGCGATAGGGCATCACGAAGCGCTCCGTTATGTGCGAGAACGCGTCGTTCCAATAGTGCAACGCCTCGGCCTCGTCGTGCCGGATGCCATGCCGCGCACACTCCCACCGATCCTTCGCCATGATGGCACTCCGCAGGTATTCCAGCGATGCATCCAAGTATACGACCAGATCGTAGACTGCCGTCAATGAGCCGAGATGCTCTTCGACGAGCGTGGCAGCCATCCAGCCTTCGATTAGCAGGACGTCCTCGGCGCCGCTGCGAGCGTCTGTCACGGCATCGACGAAGCCGGGCACGTCGTACTTGTTGAGGAACTCGAACCATTCGCCGCCCACGTCTTCCATGACGAACCGGTCGACACCTACCCCGGCTACCGACATGCCGAACCCGGGCTTGAGGATGGCGAGGAGCGACTTGGCCAAAGTCGATTTGCCAGTAGACGATCCGCCGACGATCCCGACGACGAAAGGCCGCCCGTCGACCTGTGCGCGAAGGCCGACGATGTACTCGGCGAGCGGCAGGTAGTAGGTCCATAGCGTGACGTAGGGAGGCTGCACCCACGTAGACGAGTACACGTTCTCGTTGCCCGCCAGCTCGTCGAACGCAGGGGCAACCTTGCGAATGAGCGCGACCCTCTCCCGAGTTGCGTCTGCCGGGCTTCTGGCGCCGAGGAGGTTTTGCTCACGACGCTCCAGCGCATCGATTGCACCGATCGCGCGCGCGGCGTCGGCGTCGTCGGCAAGGCGCCCGGAGGCGACTTCGGCCAGTAGCTGCTCCAGTTGGTTCACGTCAGGGCCTTCCATGGAGCAGCCGTGCGTTGCCCCGTAGTCGTCGCCATGTCAGCCTTCGGTGGGCGAACATATCCACTCGCCCGCAAGCTTCAGAACGTCGAGCTTCATCTCCAGATTCTGCCGGCGCGCGGGCACCATGTCGACGACGTCGAAGCCACACGTCGCTAGTACTTTCTCCAGGCTAACGGTGCACGCCGGTGCACCGCCTCCGCCTCCGCCGGCTACGCATACCCCGATGGCCGGCTTGCCTTCTGCTTTGTCACGACCCTCC
>CAZSJP010000347.1:0-5723 GCA_964606675.1 uncultured bacterium | reverse complement strand
CGCGAGGACCGTCATCGTCGATCGCTTCGGCAGCATCGGCGGCAACATGGTGCAAGGTGGCTGGTGCGCCGGGGGAATGCACCTGGCGTTGGGGTTCCCCGAGGCGTTCCCGAACGGCCTCGGCGGCGCGCCCGGCGAGTTCATGGAGCGGCTCGACGCCATGGACGAAGAGCTTGGGCCGATCCGCAACCTGGGCGACAGATCGAACCGTATCGGCTACCTCGCTTTCCGCATGGCCGAGGAAGCGGGCGTCGAGCCGATGCTCTCGACATACGTCGCCGGGCCGATCCTCAAGGACGAGTTCATCGTTCGCGGCCTCGTGGTCGAGAACAAGTGCGGTAGGCAGGCGATCCGGGCAAAGGTCACCGTCGACGCGACGGGCGACGCAGCCATCGCCGCCAGAGCCGGCGCACCACTGACCGAGTGCAACTGGGAGCCCAGCGCAGGAATATCATTCGGCATCGCAGGGATAGACTGCGAGCGCTACGAGAGATTCGTCGCCGAGAGATCCGAGATGCCGGACGGCTTCGACGCGTGGGTCGACGACGTGCTCATCGAGGACGTCGGCTACTGCTACGGCAGGCTCGGCGCCCACATCAACCGCTTCCGTCCCATTGCCGACCTGGTCCGTACGGCATGGGGGAACGAGGATTTCCGCATCGTCGGCAACATCGGCGACGTCGGGCGGATCGCCATCGTTCTGCCATGGACCGCGCAAGCTCCGAAAGACGGCATGGCGTGGGGCAGGGCGGATATCGAAGGCAGAATCGACACGCTCGACGCCGAGCACGTCACGATGATGGAGCGCGACGCGAGAGTGTACATGTTCGAGACGGTGAGCTTCTTCCGCCGGCATCTGCCCGGGTTCGAGGACGCGTACCTGATGCACCTCGGGGCGTTCCTCGGCGCGAGGGGCGGGCGCAGCATCGAAGGCGAGTACGTCATCACCAAGGACGATTTTGCGGCCGCGCCGAAGTTCGACGACGTGATATACCGTTGTGCGGACACGCGCGACAACAAAGAGAGCATGACCGACATACCGTACAGGATGCTGCTGCCGAAGCGCGTCGAGGGGCTGCTCGCGGCGGGGCGGTCCGCCCATCGCAAGCCGCCGAACATCCGCGCACGGTGGAGCCTGATGCTGATGGGCCAGGCCGCCGGAGTCGCCGCCGCTATTGCCGCGGAGGGCGATCTCTACCCGCGTCGCGTCGACGTCGCCGAGCTTCAGCGTCGCCTGTTGGTGCTCGGCGCGGAACTCGGGCCGCCGGAGCGTATAGCCGAATTGCGTAGCGGCGAGAAGAGCGATCGGTGACGGCGCATCGGCTGGAAGGCGTCGACGTGGAGCTGGGCGACCCCGTGCTTGTGGCCGCATCCGAGCCGGGCGAAGATCGGTGGGGGTTCCATCAGTTCCCGACAATCTCCCGCCTGCCGAGCGGCAGACTGCTCGTGACGTACAACGCCGTCCCCGACAGGGACGACTCCTACGGGCACCCCGGACCGGCATACGAGTCAGCCGACGACGGGGCCACGTGGGAACCGTACTCCGGCGGCGAGGGGATGCTCACCATCTCGCACTCCGTCGTCTCCGAGGTCAATGGCGGCGAGCATCTCTGCGTGCCCATGTCGCCATCGATCGACGTCCTAGCGGAGAATGTCGACCTGCCGGCACCGTGCGGCACCGTGGACGTCTATGGCGAGGTTCTACACTATCGCATCGAGGAGTGCGACGAGCGGGTGCAGGAATACATGTGCACGCTGCCGGCGGCCAGATACGACCCGCGCGACAGAACGTGGCGCCGGACGACAGTGGAGTGGGACACAGCCGGGGCGCTCGTCCGCACTCGCAGGAACGACTACGTGCTGCCGCGTCCGTACATCGACAACCCGATCGTGCGGATTGACGAACGCCTGTACTATCCCGACTTCCACCTGAACTTCGTCATGCCCGACGGATCGATGCCGAAAAACTACGCGTGCCGATGCATGGTCTCCGACGACAACGGCCGTTCGTGGCATCGGTACGGGCTGATCGCCTACGACGAGGCCGGCGATACGATGATGGGCGAGCCAAGCCTGTGCGTGACGCCGGACGGCGACATGGTGTGCGTGATCCGGTGCACCGACCATCGTTCTCGGCCGATGTTGATCGCGCGCTCGTCGGATCGCGGCCTGACGTGGAGCGCGCCTGAGAAGCTGCATGACTTCGGCGTGATGCCGCAGACGGTTCTGCTCGGAAGCGGCGTGATGGCGCTGTCGTTCGGACGGCCCGGCGCCCATGTGGTGTTCTCGGCGGACGGTACCGGGCGCCAGTGGACGGTACCGGTGAGCATGTTCGACGGCGAGCGGGGCGACATCGACCAGCAGTCGTGCGGCTATACTGGGCTTGTGCCTCTGGACGACGAATGCTTCCTCATCGTGTACTCGGACTTGAAGCACCTGATGCCGGACGGCACTCGGTGCAGGGCCATATTCGCCCGGCGTGTGCGAGCGGACCCCAGACGGTGAGCGTTGACGTATGACCCGCCACGAAGAGGCAAGAATGAGTAGCTTTGCCCACGCACAGACGTGCAGAATCCAGCGCAACGAGCCGGTCGAGATGCGCGACGGCGTAGCATTAGCGACGTCGCTTTACCTCCCCGGCGGCCAGGGGCCGTTCCCAACGGTGCTGGTGCGAACGGCGTACAACCGTGTCGGGCTGTACGACTCGTTCTTCCCGGTGCACGGCATGGCGCTTGTGGTGCAGGACTGCCGCGGACGCTACGCATCCGGCGGCGAATGGGACCCGTTCGTCAACGAGGCCGCCGATGGCGCCGACACGCTCGAATGGCTCCACCGACAACCGTGGTGCGATGGGCGAGTCGGCATGTTCGGCGACTCGTACCTGGCCGCGACCCAGTTCGACGCCGCGCGCGAAGGTGGCGACCTTCTGACGGCGCTCAACCCTCGCTTCATGTCGGGCGACTGCTGGAAGCGCGCGTACTATTGCGATGGAGCGTTCAGCCTGGCGCTCACGTGGAGTTGGCTTTGCTTCGAGTCGCCGGGCAGAACGTCCGAGGCGGCTACGTTGCCGATGTTCGATGTTGAGAACCTACTCCGCAGACTGCCGATCGTATCGCTCGACGCGGAGAGCGGCGCGGGCGAGGCACGGTTCTACCGCGACTACGTTCGACGCAACCGGTACGACGAGGAGTGGGCTGCCTTGAACCTCGGCGGGAGCTACGACCGTTTCACCATGCCGGTGCTCCTCACGGGTGGGTGGTACGACAACTACCCCGCCGAAGCCTTCCGTGGATTCCTCGGCCTGAGGGCGCAAGCGCCGACCGACGAACTGCGCGACGCACACCGCCTGTTGATCGGCCCGTGGCCGCATGGGATGAGCGCGAGCACGACACTCGGCGAACTCGACTTCGGCGAGGAAGCACTGGAAGAGAACGACTCGACGCACCGATGGCTCGACTGCATCCTCCACGGCGGCAAGGCGAGCGATTTCCAGGAGGCGCCGATACGCATCTTCGTCATGGGCGCGAACCGGTGGCGCGACGAATACGAGTGGCCGCTCGCCAGAACGCGCTATGTCGAGCATTTCCTCCGCGCCGACGGCAGACTGAGCGCCGAGCCGCCCGCCTCTGAGGCGCCAGACGCGTACACGTACGACCCGACCGACCCGACGCCAACGCATGGCGGCAACCATTCGGTGGGACCATACAACCCCGGTCTCTACGAACTGGCCAAGCCCGGGCCGTACGACCAGCGGCCGGTGGAAGAGCGTTCGGACGTGCTGGTATACACCTCGGAGCCGCTCGCGGACGACACCGAAGTGACCGGGCACGTGGTGCTGAAGCTGTTCGCATCGACGCGCCCCGAGCACGACTCCGAGACGACCGACACCGATTGGGTCGCACGCCTCACGGATGTCTACCCCGACGGGCGCTCGATCAACATCACCGAGGGCGTGATACGCGCGCGTTTCCGTGAAGGTATCTACGGGCCGCCGAAGCTCATCGAGCCGGGGCGCGTCTACGAATACACGGTCGACCTGCAAGCGACGAGCAACGTCTTCATGGCGGGCCACCGGATTCGCCTGCAAGTCACCAGCAGCAACTTCCCGCTCTGGGACCGCAACCTGAACACGGGTAACGACCCCGCGACCGACACCCAGATCGTCGTCGCCGAGCAGGCAGTGTTCCACGACGCCGAGAGACCCTCGCGGCTTGTGCTGCCGGTTGTTGGGTGACGCTGACGTTGCGGGTCAGGGGGGGTGGGCGTCGGCGCCCCGCTGCCGGGGTGAGGTCTCGCGCGCCCCGAGCGCGCTAGCATTCCTATCCGCCCAGACGACGCAAACGTCGTCTCTGCATCGGTGGTTGGGCTATCGTGCCGTCTTGGCCGTAGGGCATGCCTACAACCGCAGAATCGCCCTGACGTACTCCTGCGCCACCGCCAGCGTGCTCCCCTCGACGGTGCCGAGGCGCCTGAACAGCCTTGCTCGCGAGATCGAACGTATCATCTCGGGCATGATGTGCCGGGCCTCGCCCAGCCCGCCTTCCGGCGGCTCAATGGTCAGTGGAAGGGGGATGCCGCGAACGGCCGTCGACAGTGGAAGGACGACGGCAAGCTCGGTCGGCCCGTGGTTGAAGTCGTCGTCCGAGAGGATGAGGCACTCTCTCATGTCGCCGGGTTCGCGGCCCTCGCCGGGCATCGGATTCACAAGCCACACTTCGCCGCGGTCGGGTGCGGGCAGGTCGGTCACGCGCCAAGTCCGTCCGTGAGAGTGGACTCCCATGCATGGCGCTCTCTTGTCACGTTCGCGGATGCGCTTACGTCGTGCCCGGCGTACCCTTCGTTGATCTCACCGATGAGCCGCCGTCTCCTTAGATCGTCCACGAGACTGGAAATGACAGCCTTCATGGACGTGCCCTCGGCCTTCGCCACGCCCGCAAGCAGGTCGTGGTCGGACTTCTCTATGCGGATGGTCAGAGTCGACACCGCTCGCCTCCCTGTGGTAGGATCAGCATACTATCGAGTGTCATTCGAGTATACATCGTGGTGTCACGATCGGCAACGTTCGGCATCGTTGACGCTACCCCGAGCTTGCGTAGCACACCCGCAACGTGCACGTAGCGCACGACGCCCCTCCCCGCCAACCCGACCGCGAGTTCTCGCAGAGAACTCGCAACGTCCGCGTCGTCGGCGTTGCCGACGCAAGCGGACGACGCCTATATTGCGGGTGTCCGACGTCCTATCGGCCCTGACGAGGAGATACCCCCGTGTTCGAGAAGCTATCGGACCACTCATACCTGTTCCGCGACCTGTGCAACGTATACGTCGTCACCGACGGCAGCCGCGCCAACCTAATCGACTTCGGCGCCGGCGACGTGCTCGAACACCTCGGCGAAATCGGCGTCACGACCGTCGATTGGATTCTGCACACGCACCACCATCGCGACCAATGCCAGGGCGACCACATCGCCAACGAGCGGCGCATCCCGATCGCCGTGCCCGCCCACGAACGGTCGTACTTCGACGAGGTCGAGGTCTTCTGGGGCGCACGGCAGATATACAACATCTACGACGTGCGACAAACGTTCTTCACGCTGGCAAAGTCGGTCGAGGTCCAACGCGCGCTCGAAGACTACGACGCCTTTGAGTGGGGGCCCTACTCGTTCGCGATTCAGCCGACGCCGGGCCATACGCTCGGATGCATCACGATCGTCGGCGACGTCGAC
>CAZSJP010000346.1:0-5749 GCA_964606675.1 uncultured bacterium | reverse complement strand
TGGGGCGATTGTCACGGCCAGTCGGAAGAAGCGCTCGGGCTGGGCAGCGTGTACGACTACTTCGCGTTCGCGCGTGACGCCGCCGCGCTCGACTTCTCATCCAACCAGGGCAACGACTTCGATATCGATGACGAGGGATGGGCGGCGATCCTCGACGCGTCGCGCACGATGAACGAGCCGGGTCGCTTCGTGACCTTTCCCGGCTACGAATGGTCGGGAAACTCGTCCTGCGGCGGCGACCGAAACGTGATGTTCCTGCACGACGACCAGCAAATCCGCCGGTCGAGCACGCTCAACGTCCCGCACGTGGACCCATCGACCAACTGCTATCCGGTCGGCGAGTTACATGCGGCCTTCGCCGGGCGCGACGACGTGATCACGGTGCCCCACGTCGGTGGTCGTTACGCGAACCTCGAGTTCCACGACCCTACCCGCGAGCCGGCTATCGAGATCTACTCGGGCTGGGGCATGTTCGAGTGGTTTCTGAACGATGCGCTCCGCCGCGGGATGACCGTCGGATTCATGGCGGGCAGCGACGACCACAAGGGGCGCCCGGGAGCCGCGTGGCCGGGAACCAAGATATTCGGCACGTACGGCGGGCTGACATGCGCAGTGTGCGAATCGCTGACGCGCGAGAACGTGTTCGCGGCCCTCAAGGCCCGGCGTTGCTATGCGACGACTGGAGCGCGGATACTGCTCGACGCAACGTGCGACGGGCACGATGTCGGCGCCGAGTTCGAGTGTTCCGGCTCGCCGGCGTTCGAGGTGTCGGTCGCAGGGACCGACGGTATCGAGGCCGTGGAGATCCTGCGTCTTGCGCCGGGAGACGAGTCGTCCGCCGTCGCGTACGCACATCCGGTCTCCGACGCTGCGCCGCCGTCCGATAGGATCAGAATCTCATGGACCGGCCTCCGGCAGATTCCGCGCTACTTCCAGACCGTATGGGACGGTGGCCTGACGATCTCCGCGGGGCGCATACTCACCGCCGAGCCATACGCGTTCGACACGCCGCTGGAGGGAATCGTCGAGCAGACCTCTCGCGGCGTGAAATGGCGGAGTCAGACGACGGGCGATACCGATGGCGTGATCGTGCAGGTCGATGCACCGGCGGACGCGTTGCTCGCGTTCGATGCCGGGCCGTGCTCGTTCGAGATGCCACTTGGCGATATCGGAACCCGGCCGAAGGTCGTTGACGCCGGTGGCGTCGGGCAGAGCGTTTCGCTGCGGCGGCTGCCGAAGGCGGACCCGCCCATGGAAGTCGATTTCACCTGGCGCGACTCCGCCCCGCCGCTGAAGGGCCGGGCCGCGTATTTCGTCAGGCTTACCCAGGCTGACGGCCACATGGCGTGGTCCAGCCCGTTCTACGTCAGTTTCGGAAAGTAGCCGACCTGGTAGACTCGTTCATCTACACGTGCAGCGTTGGAGGCGGTAAGATGGCTAGCCAGAAAGAGTTGATGCTTCGATACGGGTGCAACCCTCAGCAGAAGCCGGCCCGCGTACACGGGGGCCGGGGCGACCTGCCGCTGCGAGTCCTCAACGGCTCGCCGGGCTATATCAACCTGCTCGATGCACTCAACTCATGGCAGCTTGTGCGCGAGCTGAAGCAGGCGCTCGGCATGCCGGCTGCGGCATCGTTCAAGCACGTCAGTCCGGCGGGTGCGGCGGTTGGGTTGCCCCTCGGCGAACCGCTCAGGAAGGCGTGTTGCGTGGACGACATGGAGCTATCGGACCTAGCGGCGGCATACGCCCGTGCCAGGGGAGCCGACCGCGTGTCGTCGTTCGGCGACTGGGTCGCCCTGAGCGATCCCGTCGACGTGCCGACGGCCAACCTGCTTGCCCGCGAGGTCTCCGATGGGGTGATCGCGCCCGGCTGCGAAGAGGGCGCGCTCGCGATCTTGCAGAACAAGCGGGGCGGCCGCTACAACGTGATAGAGATCGACCCCGAATTCGAGCCGCCCGAGGCTGAATCGCGCGACGTATTCGGCGTCACGTTCGAGCAGAGGCGGAACGACGTCGTCATCGGCAACGAGATGCTGCAAGATGTCGTCACCCGCAACCGCGAGATACCCGATTCTGCCCGTCGCGACATGATCCTATCGCTCATCGCGCTGAAGTACACGCAATCGAACTCGGTGTGCCTCGCATACGACGGTCAGGTGATCGGCGTGGGCGCCGGGCAGCAGTCGCGCATCCATTGCACGCGCCTCGCGGCCTCGAAAGCGGACACGTGGTACCTACGGCAGCACCCGCTGACGCTGGGCTTGAGCTTCAAAGACGGCACGAAACGTCCCGTTCGCGACAACACGATCGACGGGTTCCTGCGAGACGATCTTTCGCCTCAGGAGCTAGTCGCGTGGGAGGACGCATTCAGTACTGTACCGGAGCGGCTCACCACCGGAGAGAAGCGCGAGTGGCTCGACGGCCTGACCGGCGTATGCCTCGGCTCCGACGCGTTCTTCCCCTTCCGCGATTCGATCGACAGGGGGCGCCAGAGCGGAGTGTCATACGTTTCGCAGCCCGGCGGATCTATGCGCGACTACGAAGTGATCGGGGCATGCGACGACTACGGAATCGTGATGGCGTCGTCGGGGTTAAGACTGTTCCATCACTGATAGATGAGGATGAGGTCTGTGGCGAGCGACCGGGGCTGTCGCTACGAACTCGCCGCCGAGGCAAACGACCACAGGGAGGCACGATGGATACGCTGAGATTCGGTGTGACGGGAATCAAGGGCATGGGGCACGGACACGTGAAGACGCTCACGAACTGCCCCGCAGGCAAGATCGGAGCGATCTGCGACGTCGACGTCGAGGCGGCCGATGCTCGGCGCGACGAGTATGGGCTCGACGTGCCCGTGTTCGCCGACTTCGACGAGATGCTTGCCACTGCCGAAATCGACGCGGTCACGCTGGCAACGCCCCACTATCTGCATTGCCCGCACGCGGTCGCGGCGGCGAACGCCGGCAAGCACGTGCTGACCGAGAAGCCGCTGGCGATCAGGGTGTCCGAGTGCGACAAGATGATAGACGCGTGCAAGAAGAACGGCGTCGTCCTCGGCGTCGGGCATCAGCGGCGATGGATAGGCGCACAGCGGGGCCTCAGGGGCCTGATCCAGGGCGGCGGGCTTGGTCGCCCGATGCGGTTCCATTACAGCACGGCCGGCGTCAGGAACGAGGTGTACTACGCGTCGGGCGATTGGCGCGGACGGTGGGATCAGGAAGGCGGCGGAGCGCTCATCAACCAGTACGTGCACGACATCGACCTGCTATGCTATCTGCTCGGCAGGCCGGTCGAATTGTGCGCGCAATCGGCTAACTGGGGGCATCGGCACGAGGTGGACGATCTGTCGATGGCGGTGGTCCGGTTCGATAGCGGCTGGATCGGCACGATTAGTCTCTCGCTCGTTTCCGCCGGCGGATGGGGTGCCGTGCCGAACGTATTCGAGGGCGACATGGCGGTGGTGAATGGGATGCAGGTCGCCAAGAGGAGCATTTCGGCCGCCGAATGGATCGACAGTTCACCGGATACGAAGGCCGAGCTTGGAGAGCTTGAGGACGTGCCGCCGGTGGAACTTGAGGCCCAAGGACGGGATCTCTACTACCGCGAGTTCCTCGACGCAGTCAACGGCAAGTCGAGCTTCGAGGGGTCCGGCGAGGAATGCCGTTGGGCGATAGAGTTGGTCAACGGGATATTCCTGTCGGCCGTGACGGGCAAGAGAGTTGAAATGCCCCTCGACAGGGGCGAGGTCGACGAGATGTTCGGCGGGCTGATCGATCGTAATCCGGTCCTCAGGCGAGTCAGGTGATGGCCGTCGAAGAAGGTAGCTCGCGTGACACCGACAAGCCACGTAGCCTTGCGCTCCGAAGGCTCGTCGCATACCCTTTCCGTGGGGGGTGCACCGGGTGCTGCATAGTGCGCCGACAGCTCAAACCGGAGGCTCCGTGTGATCTCGATTAGCTGGTCTGAAGCGCGTTGGTTTCCCACGTACATCAAGGGCGGCGCGATGGGCGTAGTCGATGGCTCGCCGTTGTACGCCGCCGGAATGAGCGAGCCGTGGCGCGAGTCCGAGCTTGCATGGTACCTGGACTCCGACTCGAACGACTGGCTCCCGGCACCCCCGATGCCCCTCGGGCGATGCTACACCACGAGCACGACCGCCGGAGGCGGCCTGATCGTCCTCGGTGGCCGCAAAGCTACCGACGCGGGGCTGACCATACTCAGCGATGCGTGGTGGCAGAGGCGCATCGACGGGGTCTGGAGTTGGACCGAGCTGCCGCGCATGAGCCAGCCGAGGGCCGAGGCCGCCGCCGCTGCTATCGGCGACCTTGTCGTCTGTGTCGGTGGCGGAGACTGGGAGCGCACCGTCGGCGGCGCGTTCATCGCCGACTCCGTCACTCGCGTCGAGGCGCTCAACGTTGCTGAGCCGGGCGCCGAGTGGATCGACCTCGGCGAACCGTCGTTCTCCCCGAGAGTCGGCTGCGGCGCCGCGGCCGTCGCCGGAAAGCTCTACGTGATAGGCGGATACAATTGCCACGTCGACGAGAACAAGCAGCGCCACATAGATCACTACGACGATGTCTATCGCTACGATCCCGTCTCTGAACGCTGGGACCTGTGCGCTCCGATGCCGGTCAGGTGGTACGGCGGCGAGGCCGTCGCGTTTGGCGACCGATACGTGGTTGTCATGGGCGGGGTCGTCGAACTGCCCGTGCACGGGCAGTATGTCCGGTATCACACCGTCCAGGCGGACAAGAGAGCGGGGGTCACAGGCGGATACAGCGATCTGGCGTGGGTCTACGACACAGAGACCGACGACTGGCACCTGCTGCCGGAGAGGCTCCCTTTCGGCATGAACGACGTGCACGGATGCGTCTTAGGCAACGCGATCTATCTCGTCGGTGGGGAAAACGTCGACCCGACCACCAGCAACACGAGCAACAGGGTGGCTATGGGCGAGGTCGAGGCTTGAGGCGCAATCGTGAGGACGTCGTGCCGGCCCGTTCGGCGCCGAACGCCACGTAGAGGACACACGCAATGACGGACCCGTCCGAGCATGAGATCACCGGCGATCACCCGGCGATAGACCGATGGTTCGGCACGCGGTCTTTCTACGTCGCGCTCGGAGTATGCGCGCTTCTGGGTCTGGCGGTGCGAGTTGCGCTCACTGCCCGATACGCCGACGTGATGGATCCCCATCTCTGGGAGTTCGGGGCCATCGCGGAGAACATGGTCGTCTACGGCAAGTTCTCCTATTTCAACCCGGAAGTGCCGACTGCGTTCATGCCCCCCGGCTACCCGGTAGTGATATACATCCTCTACTCGGCGCTGGGCATCGGCCCCGCCGCGCACGTGGCTCTGGCCGGGCTGCTTCTCTGTTTCGAGATGATGGCCCCGTGTCTGATAGCGTGGATAGCGTGGCAGGTGTGGAACCGTACCGCCGCCATGGTCGCATTCGTGCTGGCTGTGTTCTGGCCGCATCTACTCCTGATGAGCGGCAGGCTGCACAGCGTCCCTATCTACTCGACCATGCTCATCGCCATTGCCGCCGTGCTTGTCACGGACCGGCTCAGTCTTCAGACGAAGGCGGCGCTATGCGGCGTCGCGCTGGGGATCTACGGGAACTTCCGCGCCGAGGCGAGTCTGTACGCGTTGCCGTGCCTGTTCTATCTCGTTCGCGCGCCTTTGCCGGGCGAGCCATCCACCAGGCGACGGCTGACCGCGGCACTCGTTACGGTGGGCATATACGGCG
>CAZSJP010000345.1:0-5766 GCA_964606675.1 uncultured bacterium | reverse complement strand
TCATACATCGGTGCGTGCTTCCCGGCCCAGTGATGCATGACCGGCAGGGCCAGGTACATGCCTTCGTACGGGAAGACCGGGAAATTGTACACGTCCGTGCGCCATTCCTCCGGGCGGTTGTACACCAGGGGCCGGTACGCCGGGTCGTCGATGAGCTTCTGCAAACGGGCGCTCCCGTTCTCCTGGTCCGTCTGATCGGCGTGGAACACTAGTTCCTGATCGGTCCAGCGCTCGAAATCCTCGCTTGTAGTCAGGTAGAACGAACGGCCGTACGGCCCGCCATGCTTGACCGTCGCGATGAAGCGCTTCCGGTCGGAGTCCAGCGTGACGCTCGCCTCATCGCTGCTGGGCATCGGCGCCCACCCTGGTTCCTCCCAGTCTTGCGCGTCAGGTGAAACGAGAGGCTTCAGCTCGCCACCCCGGTAGGCAAGCCCCTTGAATCGGCGGCCCGGATCTACTTCATTCGGATCGTAGATCGGCCCGAGGAGCATGCCCTGAGCAGATGGCAGGATGTTGTTGCTGGTTCCGATGGGATCGCCGTTCCAGCGCGGCGCATCGTAGTCGAAAAGCCCGAGGAATGGCTTCTCCCAGTTGACGCCGTCGTCCGATGTCGCATAGCAGTAGAAACCGCTACCACCCGCCGGCGCGCCGGTGAGGTCGAGGCCGGCCTCTGGATCGAGCGATTCGGCACTGCTCAGGTAGATCATCGTGAAGCGCTCTTCGGCGGGGTCCCACGCCGGCGTCGTGCGAATCTGGATCGCGCAGTTCTCCCAGCGATGCTCGGGGCGTACGACGACGTTGCCGGGGAACTTCTCGGGCTGGTGCAGCTTGCGCGCGAGGTTGTCGAGTTCCTCCACGCCGTGGTCGTCTATGAACAGGTGCTTCATCCGGATTCCTTCCGTGCGCTCGGGCCAGACGCCCCGAGCGCTGCCGATTCGTCCATCTCGGCCGGGTCGAGCTATTCGACCGAGATTCGGTCTCAGGAGACAAGTTCTGTCGGCTCGGCGAATCTCAGCACGGTCGGCCCGTTCGAGTCCGACAGTTCGGCCTCGACGCCTGAGTCGTTGACGCGGACCGTCGTTGCCGCCGGTCTCACTCGCAACTCTCTGAACGCCGGCGAGCCGCCGCTGCAGTCCAACTTGATATTACTGCCGGAGCGCAGCGGTGTCACGCCGTCGTCGCCTCAGTAGTCCACCGGGTTGTCCGCGTACCACTCGCACAACTCGCGCACCTCTTCCCATTCGGGCTGGTGGCGGAGAAGGTCGCAGACGGCGGTCATGTTGTCTCCGAACGAACGGACGTCGCAGATGACGATGGCGGGGCCGTCGACGTATTCCATGACTACGGACTTGCCGTCCGGCGAGAAGACGGCGTCCTCCATTCCGTCGTACGATTCGAGTAGCTGGCCCGTAGCGGCATCCCACACGCGGATCGCGCGGTCATCACCGCCGAACGCCTCCGCAACCAGGCGCTTCCCATCGTCGGACCAGCGGCACTCGTTGAGGTACGCCCCGTCGACGCTGAGAGTCAGAAGTCGCTCACCGGTAAGTGCATCCCAGATTGCCGCGGGTTCCTCGCCCGATACCGCCGCGATCTGTGTCCCGTCCGGCGACCACCGGATGTCGCCAACGTATCCGGCATCGCCAGCGAGCGTATCCACAATCGTGCCGCTCCCCGCATCCCAGATGACGACCTTCGACGGCCCCCCGAATACGCGATCGTTGCCTTCAGCAACCGCCGTGGCAACTCGGTTGCCCCTCGAATGCCATGCCGAGACGCCGGCCTTCCACGGGTCGACGCCCCATGCCTCGACCAGGCTCGATTCCGGGTGTGCCGGCGTTACGTGGTTGCCGTCTTCGGACCACCGGACGAATGCCGGAGGGAAGAAGAACCGGTGTGTGCGCCCGCTCTGGTGAGGCTGTGCGCTCAGGTGTTCTCCGGTTTCGGCATCCCACACGTGAAGCACGCTCGGATCGTCATTGTGGCCCGTGGTGACGATACGCCTGCCGTCTGGCGAGAAATGCCCGACCTTGGCACCCCCGCCCGGCTCGGCAAACTCGCGGAGGCGCTCGCCAGTCTGTGCGTCCCATATTGCGGCGACCGTGCTCATGCCCCCTGCGAAGATGCGCGTGCCGTCGTTCGACCATACGGGCATTCGTACGTAGTGGCGATGATGAACTTCAAGTTGCAATTCACCAGTCGCCGCGTCCCATACGCGGAGCGTGCTGTCGTTGCCGGCCGCCGCCACCCGGCTGCCGTCGGGCGACCACGACGGTTGCCAGATCTTGGCGCCTTCGACACGAAGCGTCACGCGGGCGGGGGTTCTCGACGGCAATGCAAGCACGGCGGCTTTGGAGTCTGTCGTCCTGACTACCCAGCCATCCGGCGACATGGCGCGGGAATAGTGCGACCACGGCTCCCGCTCCAGGCCCGCGATGGGGCGCTCCACACGGGAGGGAACGTGCCAGAGCTGCGGGGTGCCATCATCGCGCCTCGTTACCAGGTGAGGGCCGTCGGCAAGCCCGGCGCTGTCCGGCACGAACTCGAAGAAATCGAAATACTCGCCTTTGCCCAACCCGCCGCCGAACGTTGCCACCTCCTCGCCGCTGTCAGCGTTCCACACCTTGATCGCGCCATCTTCTGCGGAAATGGCCAGGAGCTTCCCATCCTCTGAGAACGCACGGCGATACTCCCAGCTGATTCCACCATGAAAAGTGCCAAGCCGCCTACCGGTTGCCACGTCCCACAGGACGGCATCCTTGTCGGAATAGTGCTCCGTCATCACGATGGAACGGCCATCTGGCGAGACAGCACGGACATCGCCACGGAACGTACGAAGCCTGGCGCCCGTCTGAGCGTTCCACACTACCACAACATTGGTGTCCCGGTACGATTCTGTTAGGATGAAACGATCATGCGGGAGGAAGCGCGCTGCGACCATTGAGAATGGATTCTCCGGATCGCCGGCCGGCACGTCGCCCAGGATCACAACCGGGGCTAATGTTTCGACCTCCCATACGATCGCGCTGTCGGCCGTGGTCGTCATGATGCGGTTGCCATTCGACGAGGCGCCCTGGAACCGGCCTCGGAGCGTCTTCTCCGCGATACCTGTGTCGGCGTCCCAAAGGTACGTCACGCGCGTCGCCAAGTTCATTTCGCTCGCGAACACCCATCTGTCGCCATCCCCAAGGAAACCGACCGCGATATACCGAAGGGAGCTGAATCGTGCGTCTGCGAGCGGCGCCCTTGGAACACGGTGGGTGTGTAGCAGCACCCCAGAGTCTGCGTCCCAAACGCCGACGACGTCCACGCTATCTCCTTCTCCCGCCACGGTGACGCACCGCCGTTCATCTGGGGAGACGGCCCGCATCACGCCGGGCCATGCGCGGTCAAGCGATCCGGTCCGCCTATCCCGAATCCACGTGCTGTCTCCACCGTTGGCGAATACGCGGTTCCCGTGTCTTAGGAACCGGCCACCCCAGATATCGCTCCCGCCTTCCCGCAAAGGCCGCGCCGTCCGCAGGGCTTTCGCTGCCGCGACGAGACCATCAGCGTTCTCCTGGGGTGGCGTCGCGCCCCGCCGCAGGCTCGGTACTGTCGCCCGAACACCCGCTGCGGCGGCCTCGAAAAGCGTCTCGTCGTCGCGAGCCAGATTTGCCGCGCGCGCCGTAGAAATCCTCGGCGACGCGTTCGGCACGAACGCGGGCAACCTCCGCCTGCCGGTACTGCCAAGTCGAGACGACGAATGCGATGAGCAAGACAGCGCTTACGCCGGCCATCGCCAGGAGCTTGTTGCGGTGCTTTCGTCTCGCCTCTGCCGCACGCTGGTCGTCCATTGCTCGTGCCTCGGCGACGAAGTCGGTGGCAAGCGGGTTGGGCGACTCGGCTTCGGCGTAGTACGCCAGTTGCGCGCCTTGCGGCAGGCCGTCACCTGGCCTTCCGGCTGCGTCCCAGCTCTGCGCGGCGGCTTCGACGTCGTCGCGGCATTCGAGAGCTTTGCGATGCTCGTCGACCCAGACGCGGAACGTCTGCCACGTCCGGATCAGCGCCTCGTGCGCGATCTCGACGCGGTCGTCCGCCGCCACGACCAACCGCGGTGGCGACGGCGCATCCGCTGGGGCGTTCGGATCGCGGCCGCCAGAGAGGCGCGCGAGTATGCGCTCCGCTTCGGCGTCGCCGCCGACTGCTGCAAGCGCCTCGTCGCGCGAGACGGTTCGTCGCGTGTCCTCGGAGCCGCGACCTATGCGCACGAGGCTCAGCAGCAACTTGCGTGCGCGATCCCGCGCGTCGTCGCCCAGCTGCTCGATCAGCGAGTCGGCGCTTTGCGTTAGCGCGCCGCCGACCCCGCCGAGATCGTGGTATGCGTCGAGAGTAAGCCGGTTCTTCTCGCGGCGTTCCCAGAGCGACCGCAGCACGTGGCCAACCAGCGGCAAGCCGCCCTCGGTCTCCTTCGCGTCGGCGACGATTCGCTCGGGCAGCCCGGTGTCCCAGCTCAGGCCGGCGAGTCGCGTCGGGCCGTAGACTGCCTCTCGCAGGCCGTCTTCCGTCATCGGCTTCAGGAAGTAGCGCGCCGCCTCATCGTTGAGCAGGTTCATGAGCTTGGGCAACTGCCCGAAATTGCCGAGGAAATCGCTGCGGATCGTCGTCATGAGGTAGCACGGAGCGTCCGCGTCCGCCAGCGTCGTGGCGAGCAGATCGTCGAACTGCGCGAGAGCCTCGGGCTGGTCGCCCGCCAGAGTGAACATCTCCTCCAGTTGGTCGGCGACGACGAGCAGCGCGTGATCTCTCGGCGTGAATTGCCGGACAAGATTCGTCAGGCCCTTGCTGCTGTGTTCGAGCGCGTCCTGGACCTGGTGGATCATCAGCTCGGGGCGGTCGAACGCTTCGGCCAGCGCCTGCGCTAGGTTGTCGACCGGGCTACGTCCCGGGCGGAAGAGCGCAACCTGCCACGAGGCCGGAGCGTCGGTAACCATGCCGCGGCGGATACGCGGGATGATCCCCGCGCGTGCCATCGACGACTTTCCTGCGCCACTCGGGCCCTCGACTTGCAGCCAACGCCGGAAACCCGCCGGCGTGCGACCAAGTCGCTCGATAGCCTCCTGGATTTCCGTCGCTCTGCCGCAGAAGAACCGCGCGTGTTCCTCGTCGAACGCTTCGAGGCCTGGGAACGGGCACTCTGTCTCGGCGACCTCGACCGTCTCCTCGGCGTGAAGGTCGCCTTTCAGTTCTTCGACGAACTCAGCATCGATCCAGTCGCTGCCCTCGGGCATACGAACGACCTGGAATCGTCCCAAGAGCGTCGGCAAGTCCTCGGGCTTCATGTCCGCCAGCAGCACCGGCACGATGCGAAACTCGTCGCCCTTGACGGCCTGACGGTTCAGCACGCACTCGACTTCGGCGCGCACCCACTGGTCGATTCCGCGGCTGCCGACGAGGATCAGGCATCCCGCGCTATCGCCCAGGGCCTGGTCGATCTCCTGCACCCAGGATCTGCCCGGCGGGAGCTTGCCAGGAAGCGTGTCGCACCAGACGTCCATCCCGGCTTCGACGAGCGCTTCGGCCAGCTTGTTGGCGATCTCGCGGTCTTGCCCCGCGTGGCTCAGGAAATAGAGCACGGTTCATCCCCTGCTGCCGGCGTGCGACAGATAATGTTACGGCACCCGGTCGCTGTAGCCCAAGTCCGGCTCCCGGGAGCAACGCCCTCGACGTTCGCCGCGCGCCCATGGGGCGCCACCTTACAGCCCCCCGGAGATCGCGGCGTCGCCT
>CAZSJP010000344.1:3591-5768 GCA_964606675.1 uncultured bacterium | reverse complement strand
AAACACCCGAGGCATCCGAAGCGACACCTGGATCACTCCGCCAGCGTGTCCGAGCCGCTCTGAACGAGGGTGACTGGGCAGCCGCGGACAGCGACATCGCGCGGTACGCGGTGACGTCCCCCGACACGACTGAAGTCCTTGCATGGCGGCGGCAACTCACGGTCGGCAGGGAGCGTGCGCTCGCGAGCTTCGACTTCGTCCAGCTGAAGCACCTGCAAGATACGACGGCGCCGAGAAACCTGGGCCCGGTAGCATTCACGCCCGATGGCCGCTACGCGATCTCGGTCATGGCGAACTTCGGCATCGGCATCTGGCAGGCCTCGGACGGCCGGTTCGTTCGAGCGCTTACGGGACATACAGGCTACGCGATGGGCATCGACGTGTCGCCTGACGGCGAGTACGTCGCATCGGGTGGGCACGACGAGACCGTTCGCGTCTGGCGACTCGCCGATGGCGCGGCGTTGCCGCCGTTCTACGGGCATACGAAGGCGATCTGGGACGTCGAGTTCACTCCGGACGGCACCCACGTGGTCTCATGCGCCAGCGACGGCACCGTCCGAGTGTGGCGACGTTCAGACGGTGCTGAGGTCCACACGCTGCGCGGCCACACGGGCACCGTCTACGACGTAGCGGTGACGCCGGACGGCCTGCACGTCGTCTCCGCGGGCCGGGACTCGACCGTGCGGGTCTGGCGCCTGGCCGACGGTGCGCCGGTACGGACGATTCGCGGACACGAAGGCGGCGTGACCAGCGTGGCGGTCACGCCCGACGGCCAGCATATCGTGTCGTCGAGCGGCAGCGACTCGAACGTCCGAGTGTGGCGCTTCGCCGACGGCCAGCCGGTGCGGACGATCCCGCACGCAGTGACGCGAGTGTCATCGTCCCTCTGCGTGACGCCCGACGGAGGTCACGTGGTCGCGGCGGGTGGCGACGGGGCCAGCATACTGGATATCTCAGACGGGCGCGTCATTCAGACGCTGCCCGGTCGCGGTCGCATGTTCCGCGTGACCGTCAGCAGTGATGGTCGGTACGTGGCGGGGACCAGTGAAGCGCTACGGGTGTGGCGTCGCTCGGACGGGTTCATGTTGTGGGATTCCGGCAAGGTGCGAGCCGATTCGGAGAGCATTGGCGGAGTGACGGCGATGGCGGTGACGCCTGACGGTCAGTACATCATCCTGGGTGGCCATGAGGGCGCGATCGAGATGCGCGGCCTGCCGGGGTTGGAAGTCGTGCGCAGGTTTGCCGGTCACGGAGGCCGTGTCAGCAACATCGCCGTGAGCCGCGACGGTCAGCGCATCCTGTCGGCAGACCGGCACAAGACGGTGAAGCTCTGGCGCGTCTCCGACGGGGAGCAGATCATGGCGTTCACATCCCCTGCTGCGGTCTACACGGTGGCTCTGCATCCCGACGGCAAGCACTTCGTCTCTGCCAATGGTCGCACGCCCACGGTAAGGCGCCTGGACGACGGCAGCCCCGTGAGGAGTCTGAGCGGTCGCACCCGCGGGATACGCGACGCGTGCATCACGCCCGACGGCGAGCACATAGTGTCCGGGGGTACCGACAGCACTATTCGTGTGTGGCGTTTCTCGGACGGCAGGCTGTTGCGGACTCTCGAGGGACAGGGCGGCAGAGTGCAGTATCTGGCGCTCACGACCGATGGCAGGCGAGCCGCAGCCGGTAGCAGTAACGGCCGAGTCCTGGTGTGGAGCGTCGAGGACGGCACGTTGCTGACGCCCGAGGGCGGTCACCATGACAGCGCGGTGAGAGGCATCGTTTTCCATCCGGACGGGCGCCACGTGGTGTCCCTCGACAAGGGCGGCAACCTGAAGATCTGGCGGATGAACCTGGACGCCGAACCGAGCCAGCGCCTCCGGCACCAGAAGACATTGAACGCGGAGACGTGGGCGGAATGCATCGCCACGGCTGAAGACGGGGCTCGGATTCTCGTCGGCGGCATGCACGGCCTCCAGGTGTGGGGCGTGCCCTGATCCGCGTCGCGGATCTTGGGAGTTTGCCGCGCAAACTCCGGGGCATCCGTAGCAGGACCATCGCGATGGGGGCGTGCCGTGATCCGCTTCGCGGATCTTGGGAGTTTGCCGCGCAAACTCCCGGGCATGCGTCGTGGGGGGGGGGCGCCCGGGGGGGGTGATGAAAAAAATAACGGGGCGCCCGCCCGG
>CAZSJP010000344.1:0-3581 GCA_964606675.1 uncultured bacterium | reverse complement strand
TTGCCGCGCAAACTCCCGGGCATGCGTCGTGCGCTTCGCGCACGTTGGGAGATTCCTTCAGAATCTCCGGGAGCGCCTGCGAAGCAGCGTGGGGGTGGGGTATCCCCGCCCTGACCTGAGATGCATTCGTCGGTAGGGCGGACACTCTTGTCCGCCCGGACAAGCACGCCGTGGCCTGGGGTCACGCCACCGTAGGGGCGCAAAGCTTTGCGCCCTTACATCCAACACTGGGGCGTCCGTAGCCCGCTCGCGCGGACGCTGAAGTAGTGACTGGGGAGCCATCAGCACTCGGCACACTCGGCAGGAAAGCTGAGGAGAGAAGCCATGCCGACCGTTGCAGGCCGCCTGAGGCGGCTGCTGCTCGCCGCGACTCTGGTCGCGCTCTCTGCGTCGGCGTTCGCCGGCACGACGGGCAAACTGTCCGGCATTGTGACCGACGAGGACGGGGCGCCGCTTCCCGGCGCGGCTGTGGTTGTCGAAGGCACTCGCCTCGGCGCGTCGACCGACGTCGACGGTCACTTTGTGATACTGCAGGCGCCCCCCGGCGCGCGAACCGCGTCTGCCCATCTCATCGGCTACACCTCCACAACGGTCACGGCGATACGGGTCAACGCGGATAGAACGACGACTGTCGACTTCGTCCTCATCCAAGAGACGGTTCAGGTCGGCGACGTGGTCGTCGTGGCAGATCGACCCGCCATCGAGTTGGACGTGTCGTCCTCGCAGATCGTCATCGACGCCGAACGAGTCGCCGAAGCGCCGGTCAGCGCCATGCTCGACTATTTCGAGTATGAGCCCGGCGTGCACGTGGCACGCGACAACGAGCTGGAGATACGCGGCGGCGGACCGTCGGAGATACGCGTCCAGGTCGACGGCCTCGACCGCACCGACGCGCTCACGGGCAAGGCGCACACGCAACTCAACCAGGTGCTCGTCACCGAGGTAACCGTGCTGACGGGAGGGTTCAGCGCCGAGTACGGCAACGTTCGTTCGGGCATGATCAACGTCGTAACCAAGGACGGAACGGAGCGCGGGTTCGGTCTGCCGTGGGTATCGGGAGTCGCCAGCCTGGCTCCGACGCAGCCGAAGCACTTCGGGCCCGGTGCGTACGACGAGGATCAGTACGACTATTGGATGATGAGCAGCAAATCGCCTTTTGCAGAAGAGGTGCTGCAGGACTCCATCTACTGGCCCGACCTCTACGAGGAGACGCGGAACGACGCAAGGCTGCAGGCGCTGAAGGAGCTCAACCCGAGTCTCTACGTCAACCCAGGGTCGGTCGGCTGGCGCGGCGGCTTGAGCAGAGCCAACCTACGCAACGGCACGTACAACAAGAGAGACTGGACTGTGGAGCAGCTCCGCGAGGCATGGGAGTGGGAAGCGAACATGAACGAGCAAGTCTGGCAGTACGGCCACGAGCCGGACTGGAGCTTCGACCTGGCGACGGGCTGGGCGCTTCCGAGCAAGCTTGGCGGCATCGTGTTGGGTTACTCTCACAACCGTGAGATGACACCGGTGCCCGCGCTGGTTCCGTACTTCGAGGACCGGGCGATAGAGGGCAAGCTGACGCTTACGCCGACCGACCGGCTGAAACTGAGTTTCTCCTACATGACAAGCCGGAGCTACGGGACCGGGGCGAGCAGCATCGAAGACGCGAAGCAGAACCCGGGTTTGGCGAGCGCGGGCATCGTCACGGGCACGAGAGGGCATGGGACCGGTCAGGACGAGGGCATCAACCATCACAGTATGTACGTCAGGGGCAATGACCCGGTGAGTATGCGCACGGTGGAACAACTGGTGGCAAGCCTGAGCAATACGACGAGCGCGGGAAAGAGCGTGGGAAACAACAAGCTCAATCTCTCGTACAATGGTCGCCTCGAGTCGAGATTCGAGCACTTGGGCGCGTCGGCCTCGTACTCGCTCAGCGCTGCGACGCATCTCAATGTCTCGATCGGACGCACTGCGACCCATCACGACTTGCGTCGCGCCGCGCCGCGCGCGGACAAAACCGACATGGATAGCGATGTGTGGAGGGCGCCCACATTCGGCTTCGGAGCGTGGCTGGAAGAGGTTGCCGAGCTTACCGACTGGTCGGACGTCGATGGAGACGGAGTGGGCGATCCGCCGTTGACCTTCGAGGATGCCATCGCTCCGGGCCGGTCTCTGCCTCCGAGCCCGTATGCATGGAACACGTCGTACTGGCCCGTCCCCACGGAAACGGAGTTCGTGACGAGGAAGTTTCTCTTCGAGGACTATGACGGCAACCGGACCCGGGTCATCTCGCCTCAGGGCCTGGTGCAATCAGCGTATGGGCGGACGACGGGCCAGAGAGACCTCGCAAGGATCTACGACATTACCGGCGGCGGCGATATCGCTATGAACGCACGGGCCACGCAGGTTGTCGCGTCGACCCACTTGCTCCACGCGGCCGGCGACCACACGATCAAGCTCGGCGCCGAGGCGCTGATCGGAGACCTGGAGTACCACTCGGAGGGAAACCGAGAACGCGACTACGGAGGCGATTTTCCGGCAGCGCAGCCAACGCTCCTGGGCTTCTACGCTCAGGACAAAATCGAGTCGGGCGGCATGATCGCCAATGTCGGCGTGCGTGTCGAGCGCTACAACGCGGGACATATTCTGTACACGCGCCGCAATGTGTTCGACTTCAGTACGAGTGGCTCGGACGCCTACCGCCAGCTTGCGCTGGACATGGGTTGGAGGGAGGAATGGGGCCCGGTGCCGGGCTACGCGGTTGTGAAAGACAGCCTGGGGGTCGCGCCCGCGCCGTGGGACGTGGCACGGGCACTTCCACACACAGACAGCAGGTCGTTCTGGAGGTTCATGCCTCGCCTGGGCATATCCCCCCCGATAGCGGAACGCACGAAGCTATTTTTCAACTACGGTGTGTTTCACTCCATGCAGAAGGCCGTGCTGATGTACGGGATGGGCGGCAATCGTCTCCCACCTGTGTCCAAGGTAGAGTACAACCCGAACCTGCGCCCGGCCCGCACGACTATGTACGAGGTCGGAGTCGAGCACGTTCTGCCACTCGAGGTGGTGGCGACCGTCCGCGGGTACGCCAAGTACAACGTGGACCAGGCCAGCGATATAAATGCGAGCGGCCATCTCATCTTCCGGAACACCAACTACGAGGACGTCCGTGGGACGGAAATCAAGCTGGCACGGTCGGTGGGCAGGTTCGTGAATGGCTGGTTTACCTACGAGAGCATCTTCTCCCGCTCGGGGCGTACCGGGTTCGAAGACCTCAGGCCGACGAAAGCCCAGATGATCACCGATGTCGCCTACTCGGACGTGCGCGATCCCGCGGCAAGGATGCGCTGTCTGCTGCGCGTCGGAACGCCGCTCGACTGGGGGCCCTTGGCGGGCGGATGGTCGGCAGGCATCGTGCAGGATCACCGATCCGGTGGCGAGGTGATCTTCAACCCTGATGCGGTACCGCGCCGGGAGATACAGGACGAGTACTACATCCCGACGGCCGCCTACTGGAACACCGACCTCAGGCTTACCAAGGATACGCCGCTCTCAGCCGGGCGGCGCGTGTCGGTCTTCGTGGATATCAC
>CAZSJP010000343.1:0-5778 GCA_964606675.1 uncultured bacterium | reverse complement strand
GAGATGCTCGATGTGCGTGATCAGGCCCGCTTGCGACGGTCTGTTGTAGTATGGCAGCACGATCAGCGCGGCGTCCGCGCCGACGAGCTTCGCGTGCTGCGTCATGTGTATCGCTTCGCGCGTCGAGTTCGAGCCGGTGCCGGGAATGACCGGTATCCTGCCCGCGGCGGCTTCTACCACTGTCTCGATCACGGCTTCGTGCTCGTCGTAGGCGAGCGTCGGCGATTCGCCCGTCGTGCCGACGGGCACCAGGCCGTTGGTGCCCTGCTCGATGTGCCATTCGACAAGCTCGCGCAACAGCGCGTGGTTCACTCGGTCGTCGTTTGTGAACGGGGTTACCAGCGCTACGTATGATCCGTGCAATTCCAACATCGATGGCTCCTCGTCGTGCGCGTCGCCGCCTTCGGCGGGCACCGCGCACGTTAGGAGTTTCCTCCGGAAACTCCGGTTCGGTGCCTGCGGCCGCGCCGGCTGTGTGTCTGAAGTCGGCATCTGATTATATCCCCGAAGCGGCGATACGTCAACGTTCCCGTGGGCTTGCCATGCTACACCGGGCGGCTTGCGTCTGGAGCCGGATGGCGTAGTTTCGGACTGCGACGCGCCGTTGCCCCTGACGAACACGGAGCGAACATGACGGCCCAACAGAGAGTTCTCGCAGCATGCCGATTCGAGCGGCCCGATAGGATACCGCGCTTCGACAAGTTCTGGGAGTTCCCCGAACACTGGGCCTCCAGGTTCGGCTCGCCTGACTCCCTCAGCGACGTATCCATCTGGGCGCCGGACGAGACGCCGTTTCCGTCTAGAGCGTGCGATCTTGCAGATATGGACGGGTGGGCGTACCGCAAAGACGGATGGGGACGCACCGTCCGCTCGCCCGAGCACGCGTATTTCCTCGATACGCTGGAGGTCGCCTTGCCACTGGGGGCAAGCGTCGACGCGCTCAAGTTCGAACCGCCCGGCATGGACGCACGGTACTTGCAGGGGCGCCGAGACGAGCGCGAGACGCTGGCCGATCTTGAGGATGAGAAATCGCGGTCCTGCGTCTTCGCGAAGACGGGTGGTCCGTTCTTGCGCTCGACGTTCGTGCGCGGCGAAACGCAGTTCCTGCTCGACATCGCAGGCGACCCACCTCTGGCGCGCGCCATCGCCGAGAAGGTCGGGCGGCATCTCCGGGCGCTGGTCGCTCGAAGACACGGGCATCTTCATCTACGACGACATGGCGTACAACGACGCTCCGTTGTTCAGTCCGGCGTCGTTCGAACGTGTGTTTCTGCCGGCGTACAGAGAGATGATCCGGGCCTATAAGGCCGCCGGCGCGCGCTACGTCTTTCTCCATTGCGACGGGAACGTACGTCCGATAGTCGACATGCTGGTGGATGCCGGCATCGACGGCCTGCATCCGCTCGAGCGACGATCCGGCATGGACCCGTTCGAGTTGCGGGACACGTTTCCGCGGCTGGTGCTTGCGGGCGGCATGTGCAACAGCGAGTTGCTCATCAACGGCCCGGTCGACGACATACGCAGTCTGGCAAAGGGCCTGATCGACCTCGGGCGCGACGGCGGCCTGATCGTCGGCACGCACTCGATCAGCCCCGAGGTGCCCATCGAGCACTTCGCGGCGTACGACGAGGTGTGTAGGGAATACGGAGAGTCTGGCGGGTAGTGACGGGGCTCGGACACTCGCACCGCAGACCCGACACGCTTGTCGGGTCGGGGCGCCAACGATGCGAATTCGGTCCGATAGCGTGCCCTAGGGGCACGACGAGTGTCGAACCTACCCTCTACAAAGACAGTCGGGGGTCTTTGCCGCACAATGTAGACCCGATAATCGTGTCGGGTCGGGACGAGGGGCGCGAAGCTGCCTCGGAGGACGCACATGGACGCGGATTCGATCACACTCGTCGAGAACGGCTGCCTGAGAGCGGTCATCGTCGTCGGAGCTGATGCCGGGCGTCGGCTGCAAGAGACCGTGCGCGATATGGTCCGCGTGATAGCGAAGATGAGCGGCGCTGCGCTTCCGGTCGCACCCGACGGGCAAACCAGCTCGGAGGTGGCCCAGGTGCACATAGGGCGAACGAGCTTCGCGGCGGAGAACGGTCTCATCCCTCAAGATATGCCGATCAATGGCTACAGGATAGTGTCGGTGCGCTCAGGTTCGGCGCCGAAGCTGCTGATATGTGGCACGGACGACATGGGCGTGTCGCACGGTGTGTACAGTCTGCTGACAAGAGAACTCGGGGTCGTCTGGGGCATGGCGTCGCCGCTGTTCGAGGAGATTCCGGCGCGCAAGACCATCGCCGTCGGGCCGGTCGACCGGACGGAGAGTCCCGCGTTCGGGTTCTGCGTTGCCGCGGGCGCCGACCCGATCTGGGTCCGTCGCAACATGATGGACGAGAACGACTGCCGGCTGCCGTACTGCGGCCACGGACACAATCTGTACAGCGTCGTCAACCCCGAAGACCACAGCGGCCACCCCGAGTACTTCGCGCTGATCGACGGCGAACGAAAGATCCCACCGCGCAGGGACGGGATGGCGCCACAGCCGTGCCTTACTCATCCGGACGTGATACGCCTCGGCATCGACGCCGCGCGGCGCTTCTTCGAGGAGAATCCGGACGCCAACACGTTCAGCCTGTGTCCTAACGACAGCCCGGAGTTCTGTCAGTGCCCGACCTGTGCGGCCCTCGACGCTGGTGCACCGGAGTTCCGGGGGCGAACCATCTACAGCGACAGCTACTTCCATTTCGTGGATGCCGTCGCCAAAGAGGTCCTGGAGACGCACCCGGACCGCTTCCTGAGCACGTACGCCTATTGGATCACGGAGCCAACGCCGAGGCAGATAGACCGCCTGCCGCCGAACGTCGTCGTGTACTTGACGCAGGAGTCGAGCCAGTACTTCGATCCCGAGTTCGAGCGAGTCGATCGGGAAACGATGGCGGCGTGGCAGGAATGCGCCGACCACCTGGCGATCTTCGAATACTACGGCGGCCTCGGCTGGCTGCTTCCTCGATCCTACCCCGGCCTGATAGCCCGGACGCTGCCCTATCTGTCGAAAATAGGCGTCGTCGGGTTCTTCACAGGCTTCCATCCTTACTGGGCGCACATGGCGCCGATGCTCCACGTGGCTTCGCGCCTCCTGTGGGACCTGACGCTCGATCCGGTCAGACTGGTAGATGACTGGCTTCGAGCGATGTTCAGAGAAGCCGCTCCGCAAATGAAAGCGTTCTACGACTATCTGGACGAGGTGTGGAAGACGCCCCGCGCCGGGAAGTGGTTCAACGGCTTCGACTGGATATTCGAGCAATGCGTACTGTGGCCGGAGGACAAACGCAAGCAGGCATGGCTGCTCATCGATGCCGCGCAAGAGGCGGCAACCGCCTCTGTGACTCGTGAGCGGGTCGACTACGTGCGGCGCGGCCACCGCGTGGCCTATCTACTCCCCCGAGCGTGCGAGCTTGCCGGCGACCTGGCAGTCGGCGACGAAGCGGATCTCGAACAGCGGATTCGGGACGTAAGCGCGGCGATGCGAGAGACATTGGCCTGCTTCCATGCCGATGTAGAGGGCGACCCCACCTACAGCAGCGAGTTCAGGTCGGTCTACTCAGACAACCAGTTTCTCTGGATGGAGGCCTATCTCGGCGATTGCGTCGAGGCCGCTCTTGCAGGACATTCGGAGCTTCGCGATCGACTTGTCGCCGACGATGCGCTGCTCGCGAGAATGCTGGACGTCAGGCGGAACGCCAACTGGGACATCAAGCGCCGAATCGGCTGGGCACACACGGAGTTCGCCAAATAGAGACGATACATGTTCGGTCAGGACTGGACGCACAGAAGGAGCGCCACACATGAGCGATGCAGCAATCACACTCGTCGAGAACGGTCGGTCGTGCTCGACCATCGTCACCGCCGCCGACTCGGGGCCACAGGTAGCCGTGGCAGTCGAAGACATGGCGCGCGTCGTCGCAGAGATGAGCGGCGCGGCGATTCCTGTCGTAGCCGACGGCAGCAAGCGGAAAGCCGGGCCGGAGATACACGTCGGAGCCACGTCGTTCGCCGAAGGCTCGGGGCTAGTCCCAACCGGCCTGCCCGTCAACGGCTATCGCATCGCCACGGCCGAGGAGGCCGGCGAGGCGAGGCTAGTCATCGTCGGGCCGACGTATCAGGGCATCTGCCACGGCATATACGACGTGCTCGCGAACGAGTTGGGAGTTTGCTGGGGCATGCCCGCGCCGATATTCGAAGATATCCCCCGGCGGCTCACGGTCGAGCTGCCGGCAATCGACCGAACCGAGCAGCCGGCGTTCGGATTCCGGGTGTGGAGCGGCAACGACCCGGCGTGGATCCGCCGGAACCGAGTCGACGACGGCAGCAGGCAACTGCCTTACTACGGCCACGGGCACAATTTGCACAACGTCATCACGCCTGACGAGCACGGCGACCACCCCGAGTATTTCGCGCTCATCGACGGCGAGCGGCAGATCCCCGAGAAACGAGACGGATCGGGTCCGCAACCGTGCCTGACGCACCCGGACGTCATTCGGATCACGATCGAGAAGGTGCGCGAGTTCTTCGACCAGAACCCCGACGTCAGCACGTACAGCCTGTGCCCTTGCGATAGCGCCAGGTTCTGCCGATGCCCGAAGTGCTCCGAACTGGACGACATCACGCCCGAGTACCGCGGCCGACGGATGAACTCGGAGAGCTACTTCTACTACGTCGATGCCGTGGCCAGGGAGCTGCTGAAGACGCATCCGGACCGGTGCCTGGGCGTGTACGCCTACTGGACGACCGAGACCTTGCCCACACGCACCGGGCGGCTGACGGAGAACGTCGTCGTGTATCTCACGCAGGACTCCAGCCAATACTACGACCCGGCGTACGAGAAGCGCGACCACGAGATACTGGAGAATTGGTCGAAGGCAGCGCATCACCTGGCGGTGTACTGCTATTACGGCCTCGGATGGTTCCCGCCGCGCGTGTATCCGAGCGTGGCTGCGCGAACGATACCGTATCTGCCCACAGTCGGCGTGAAGGGGTTCTACTGCGAGACTTATCCGTACTGGGCTCACATCGGTGCGCAACTGTACCTGGCGACCAAGGTGTTGTGGGATACCGACACCGACCCGAAGGCGGCCCTCGACGACTGGTACGAGCGCATGTTCGCCGAAGCGGCGCCCGAGATGCGAGACTACTACGAGACGGTCGAGCGCGGCTGGATGGAGCGGACGCGCGAGGGCAAGTGGTTCCTGGGGCTCGACTGGCTCTGCGAGCAGCTGAACGAGTGGCCGTCGGAGGCACGGGAACGCTCGTGGGAGAAGATCAACGTGGCCTACGACGCCGCGCGCGACGACAAGACCCGGCGGAGAGTCAACTACGTTCGGACGGGGCATCGGCTGGCGTACTTGCTCTCGAAGACGCTCGAAGAAGCCCACGGCCTCGCACAAGGCGCCGACGGCCTGCAAGCGACGCTTGGGACGATGTTCGATCGCGTCGAGGAAGCACTGGCAATCTACTCGAAGTCGATCGAGACCGACCTGACCTACGGCGCCGCGTACTACCGCGGACCGCGCGGCCAGATCCAGATCGACTGGTGGATGGCCTACATGGCGACGTTGATACAGGACGCCGTCGAAGGCGATTCGTGGCTGTCCGATGACCTCGACGGCAACGACACGTTCCGGAAGATGGTGGACGCAATCGGCAAGGAAGACGTGCCGCGCCGGGTCAAGGAAGCCAGAGAGATACACGGTCGACCTGCGCGCGACCTGTAGATCGCCT
>CAZSJP010000342.1:0-5789 GCA_964606675.1 uncultured bacterium | reverse complement strand
CGGCAACGAAGACCCCGGCGACAGGGACATTCCGGACCGCTGTTTCATCGATGCGAAGTTCTCCAGCTCCATCGCGCACCTCTACGAGAATGAGAGGACGGCGGTGTGCGGCTACTGGGGTTCGGGCTGGGGCGTGACGCAGGAGCAGAATCTCGCGTGGACCCATGCGAATTACGCGTACGGGGTGAATCTCTACAACCGGCACGGCGGCGTGTACACGTTGCTCGGCGGGTGGTACGAATGGGTCCCGCCGTCGGTCCACTTCCATCAACCGTATTGGCAACACTGGCGGCATTTCACCGATCGCGTTCGCCGCCTGAGCCACGCAATGAGCCAGGGCACACACGTCGCAGACGCCGCGCTTCTATATCCGCTCACTACGATGCACGCCGGGTGGGCCGGTGGCGAGGCGTTCAGCGACGCCGCCAGGACGGCCGCGACCGAGTTCATGGACCTTGCGAAGAGCATCTACCGGAGCGGCATCGACCTCGATTTCATCGACGACGACTCGCTTAACAGAGCGAAGTGCGAGGGTGGCACGCTCAGCGTCGCCGGCATCGAGTTCCAGGCGGTCGTTCTGCCGCCGCTGACGACCATCCGCACCGACTCGCTGCGGGCGCTTCACGAGTTCCATGCGGCGGGCGGCGTTGTGATCGCGCTCGGCCGGCTGCCGGATGCATCGCCCGAAGGCGGCCGGAGCGACCCCACGGTTAGGTCGTTGGTGCAGGAGATGTTCGGCGTCGGCCCCGATGAGCTGCCATCGCAGACCGTTGTGAACGAGAGCCAGGGCGGCGGGAAGGCGATCTTCGTCCCAGAGGGTGCTGACCGGGCCGCGGCCGAGATCGCTAGCGCGGTTCGTCGGGACGTCGTCGCGTCGGAGCCCGGCGTGCTCCACACTCACCAACGCGCGGGCGAACTCGACATCTACTTCGTGTTCAACGCCAGACCGGAAGCGCGGCGCATCTCAGTCGATCTGCGAACCGGCGGCCAGCCGGAGATATGGGATTCGGCCACGGGCGAAGTCAGGCCGGTGCACCGGTTCGAACGCCGAGACGACAGGACCGTCGTCAGGCTCGACATGGAGGTCTACGAAGCCGTCGTGCTCGTCGTCGTGCCGGGGTCGATGGGGTCGATGATCGTTGCGGACGACCTCGATTCGGTCACGCAAGTCGTCTCGACGCCGCAAGCCGTCGACGTGACGGGCCTGTGCGCGTCGGGCGGCAGGAGGACGGTCCGCCTCTTGTGCGATGGCGGCGAATGCGTCGGGGAGGCTGACGTTGCCGAACCACCGGCCCCCATCCCGCTCGACGGCGCGTGGCGCGTCCGTCCCGAACCCACGATGGACAACCGCTGGGGAGACTTCCGCTACCCGCCAGACGAGACGATGATCGGCCCCGAGGCCCGGCGGTTCGGATATGCTGAGGAAGACGGCACGTCCGGGGCGGCACTCGGATGGCACGAGCGGCACTTCGACGACTCCGCGTGGGAGCGGGTCACACACGGCTACGGCCCTTACTGGTGGACGCTCGGTCCGTTCCGCGAGGGCCACGAGCCAGAGGGGATCATGCAGGAAGCGACCGCCGGCCGCCTCGGTCCGCACGAGCCGCTATCCGCTGCCGGACGAGAGTTTGGCTGGGCACCACTGGTGCTCTCGCTCAAACATGGTGCCGCGGATCCCAGCATGTCATGGGGCGGCCTTGAGGGAGTCAACGACGACTTTCTCACCTGTCCGGAGGTATCGGGCGGTGGCGACGTCGTGCGCTACATGTTCACGTACGTCGAGGCGCCGGGCGAAGCCGACTGGCTGTTCGACCTCGGTGGAACCGATCGGGCAACGCGCAGCGCGTGGATCAACGGCGAGCAGGTCGCGGACGTTTCGGTGCCGGTACCCGTGAAGCTGAAGCGCGGGCCGAACGCCGTCCTGCTGCGAATCGTCCAGCCACAAGGCGAAGCGGTCGCGACCCATGCCGTGTTCGTGGGGCCGGACGGCCCTCCGGCAGACGATCCCTATGTCCCGCTCGTCAGGTGGTTCCGCGATCCGGGCGCGCTGTCGTACGATGCGACGCCCGGCGCCACGCGAGTCGGCTGGTTCCGGTTCACGGCGCCACCCGGGCTCGCGTCGATGCAGATGAAGCTGTTCGGGCGTAGAGTGCAAGTGTGGGCCGACGGCGATCCGATCTGTGATCTTGGCATCGAATGCTCTCCGGTCGAGGGGCAATTCGCCGAGGTCGACGTGTCACCCGCGTCGCCCCTCGAACGCTGCTCGCGAATAGCCGTTCGGGTCGAGATGGCGCCAACTCGCCACGGCGGGGCCGTGTTCGATGAGCCGGTGATGTTCGAATGTCGGGAGGGCGAGGTCGAGCTTGGCGACTGGTGCGACTACGGTCTGGAAGACTACTCAGGCGCGCTGGTCTACTCGAAGTCAGTGATTGTCGGCAAGCTACGTTCCGATACGAGGGTGATCCTCGATCTGGGGCAGGTGGCGATCGTCGCAGAGGTGTCGGTCAACGGCGAAACGGCCGGGGTCGCCATGGCCCGGCCTTACCGCTTCGACGTCACCGAGCTGGTCGGAGAAGGGCGCAACGAGTTCGAGGTGAAGGTCGCCAACACGCTCGCCAACCACATGAGCAGCTACCCCACGCGGAGTGTGTTCCCTGGGCAAACCGTGTCCGGGTTGCTGGGGCCTGTGACGCTCCGCTTCCTTGCTACGGCGAGGCTATCGGCGACGCCGGGATGAGGCTGGGGCCAACTGGGAGGCGGCTCGTGGATCACGACAGTATCTGGCGCGATTTCCGGGACAAGCTGCAATCGGGCGCCCTCACGGACGAGGACTGCGCCAGGCCGGAGCTTGCGTCGTTCCTGAACGCGAATCAGGGCATGAAGGATTTCATCGCACGCTGCGAAGAACCCATGTGCGAGTCAGGCGAGCAGAAGCTCATCTTCAGACTGAAGTCTGGCGCCACGCACGAGATCAGACTCGATTTCGCCACTGACGAGGGGGAGTGGCGCCTGTGCACACTGGATGGTCTCACGCTGCCCGTGGGAGACATAGCGGAGCTTCCGTTCGCTGATTTCGCACCGTATCCCGATCACGTGGACTGGATCAGGCTCGAGCTTGCCGTCACCGAGCAGGTCTTTCTCTACTTGAGGCTGAAAGAGGAGAAGGGCAAGGAGGAGGCGTTGAGCTGGTTCCGCGACGGCGAGGGATACGTTCGCGGCGTCGAAGCATGGGTACCGTACTTCACGCTGAGGAGGTCATTCGTCGCCTACGCCGGTTGGATCGAGCGCCGCTGCTGGGGGCACAGAATCGTCATCGAGGAGTTCTCCGACGAGCGTAGCACCCTCCTCTTCGAGGACTACGACTTGCTCCGCCTGTATGATGTTGCGGGTCACCTACAGCCCAAACTCGCGCGAGAAGAGTTCGTCGAGCTGTTCGAAGACCGGTGGCGCGACCGGGCATGGTACGCCGGCTGGCTGGCGCGATTCACGTACGATGGCTATGACACGCGCATGATCCTGAGCGCACGCGTCGCGCAGTAGTTGCGTGCAGCCGGCGCAAGACAACCCCGCTCAGTCCTTCTCCACCGCCGCAGTCTGCCGGTTGATATCGCGTATGATCGACGGCTCGAACTTGGGCTGCCGGTCGTACGTGTACAGCCCGTTCACTTCCTGCTCGATATCGTACAGCTGCGTGTAGCAGAACGCGCACATCTTCGGATGGAACAAGAGCGCCTCTGTCAGCCGCCTGTACCGGTCGATGAACTCCGCCTCGCTTCTGGGTCGGTCGCCGTACCCCCATGCCTTCCCGTCGCCCTGGCCGGGGTTCCACCATATGCCGCCGTATTCGCTGACGAAGTAGGGCTGGCCGTCGTAGGGGGCATCATCGTCCGGGTGGTTGTTCCAGACGTTTCCGCCGTCCTTCATCGCCTCGAAGCGTTCGGCGAACTTCTGCGGGTCCTGCTCGTAGCAGTGACAGTCGTACACGTCCGTTTCGCCCGCGTGCACGTAGCCTGAGGTATCGATGCATGGTCGCGTGGGATCGATCGCCTTGGTCACGCGGTGGATCGCGCGCAACGTGTCGGGGTCCTGCGACGTCGGCGTTTCGTTGAACGGGCACCAGCCGACGACCGACGGGTGGTTCATGTCTCGCGCCAGGACGGCCTGCCATTCCTCGAGAACGGGTGCGAGCAGGGCCGGGTTGCCGTGGTCGATGCCCCAGTTCGGGTATTCGCCCCAGACCATGTACCCCAGCTTGTCGGCCCAATAGAGGAAGCGCGGCTCGAACACCCGCATGTGCAGCCTGGCACCGTCGAAACCGAGTCCGCGGCCGATCTCGACGTCGTTGCGGAGTGCGTCGTCGGTGGGCGCCGTGTAGATGCCGTCCGGGTAGAAGCCCTGATCGAGCACGAGCCGCTGGAACTTCGGCGCGCCGTTGAGCATGAGCGCCGGGCCGTTCGTGCCGAGGCTCCGCATGCCCATGTAGCTCTCGACGCGGTCGGTGCGTCCGTCGGGGGCCGTGAGCGTCAACTCCAGATCGTAGAGGAACGGGTCGTCGGGCGACCAGGGGCGTACGTCCGATATCTCGGTGTCGAGCGCGCAGAAGTCGCCGACGACGGGTCCATCGGCCGAGCCAACGACCTGCCCTCCCGCCCTGACGGTCAGCTCGATCCGCGCTCCGTACGCTCCGGGCGGTGTCAGAGCATCCACCCTCAGCGTCTCCGATTCCAGCGATGGCACGACCTTGAGTCGTCTCATGTGCATGGCGGGCACCGGCTCGATCCACACGGTCTGCCAGACGCCGGTCGTCCGCGTGTAGTGACAGCCGTGCAACTCGCACCGCTCCGACTGTTTGCCCGAGGGCTGCATGGGCGAGCGTGTGTCGTCCTCGGCGTAGACCGTCAGCGTGTTCGGGCCGCGCTTGAGCGCCTGAGTCACGTCGAACGAGAACGGCACGTAGCCGCCGCGATGCCGGCCGACTTCCCGGCCATTCAGCCAGACGGTGGTCTTGTAGTCGACCGCCCCGAAATGCAGCACGATGCGATCATCCGCCCACGACTCGGGCACCTCGAACGAACGCCGATACCACACCGCAGGCATGAAATCGGTGACGCAAACCTCCGAGAGCCGGCTTTCCGGGCAGAACGGGACGATGATCCGCCCCGTGAGCTTGTCAGCCCCGGGCAGCCCGCGGGCGATGCCACTCCGGCCTGGGTCCAATTCGAACTCCCACGCGCCGTTGATGTTCAGCCAGCGTTCGCGGACCAGATCGGGTCGGGGGTATTCGGGGCGTGGCGTCGGATCGGACATCGTGGTGGTCCTTCGCGGTCTGGGATTGGGGCGGTTGGGCGCGTGTCCGAAGCTGTCGGTTCGTCCATTCGTGAGGTCGGCGACGCGCGCGGCTTCGGATCGTCGATCGTCGCGCCTGCTACGGTGCCGACCTACCATCCAACGCCCTTGGATGTTGCGACGGAGTTCCGCTGTGGAGCACCGGATCGCCGGGCAGATCGGCTTCGCAAATCTCGTGGCAGAGAATGCCCGGCCTGTGCCGCGTGAGCTTCCTCAGCGACCCGTCCGGGCCGGTGATGTGGGTCGGCCAGCACGAGTGACGGGCGGATGAGTTGGTCGCGAACACCCACATCCCGAACTCGGCGGCTTTGGCCTGCTCTTCCGGCACCACCCATCGGTCGTTGGGAATCGGGCCGTTGAAGCGCGCATTGTAGTACGCATGGAACAGCACCCGCACGCCCATGCGCCGGTTTTCGTGGTACAGGTGCGAGTTGCTCAGGTCG
>CAZSJP010000341.1:0-5794 GCA_964606675.1 uncultured bacterium | reverse complement strand
CGTCGCTCATCAGATTCTTGGCGTAGTAACGCCCCGTTCCGCCGTCCAGAGAGTCCGGATTCAGGTCGACCGTGATCGAGAGTGCGCCCCCGACCGTGCCGGCGTAGTCGTCGCATGCAGTCTGATTCACGACGAGGAGGTAGTCGTTGGCCCCGTCGACAAATGGTGTGGCCAGCGCGTTGACCGTCTCATTGCCGCAAGGGTTGCCTGTTGTGACTGAGTCGATGGACACGCTATCGACGAAGGACGATGCCGCTGCGTATCTCGCCGTCCACGCGTCCCAGAATGCGTCGTTCCAGTAGTCGGCGGGCTTTCCGACCACGGGTCGCTTGCTGAACGCCGGCCCCAGCTCATCGGCGATCCTGTGGACGTCCGTGTTGACAGTGTCAATCTGAGCTAGGGTGATGGTGACGCCATCGGCCTCGGAAGCGTCCCCGCTTCCATAGAAGACGCCTGGGCCGTGGTTTTCAGCGCTTGGTACCCAGATATCCCCGCCATACTTGTTGATGTGCGTTTGGTGGTGCATGTAGGGATAGGACACGACGCCTTTGGCGCCCCAGGCCAGCCGAGTGAAGATGTCCTGGCGAAGAGCTGCCGCGCTCGGTACACCGTCCTCGTAGGCCAGCTCGCCGACCTCGTCGCTTATCCTGTTGATAGACCACCAGGGATATTGGTTGGCGTCCATTGCACGACCTGGTTCATGCTGGATGACCCATGCAGTGTCCAGGTTGGCGTTCAGAGCTCTGATCGGGTAGGACCACGTCTCGGCGGCATCCCTGAACCGGTAGTCCATGAAGCCAATCACCGGCGGGGTGCCCACGCCGATCTGCCCGCCATTGTCCTCTCTGTCGTCCAGCTTGTCCCAGATCTTCCTCCAGACCGGGATCTGGAGGTCGGAATTCACGCTGTAGTAGCCCAAGATGGTCGTCCAGTTCGTGTTGCCGTACGCGTCGTAGATCCCTGGCTCTGCGTTCAAGAAGGTCTCGTTCGCGAGCCGGACGAGGCTGTCGGCATACATGATCTCATCGATCTTGTCCAGATTCTGTTGCTGAGTCTGGCCCGAGTTGTAGACTTCCGGCCATAGCGTGAGTGCGAAGAACGAGTTGCTGTTGAATTCCGAGTGGTCAAGAGCCGAGATCACGCTGCCTAGCGTCCGGCTGTGGTATTTCATGTAGTATTCGTGAATCTCTTCATGTCTGATAATTGTGACGAGGTTGTTGGCGAAGCACGAGTCCAGCAGCGCATCGTTGGTAGAGAGGTCTTCAGGCGAGTACCCCCCGTATTTGCCCATGAGGTACCAGGTGAAATCGAACCCACCGTCTTTGACAGTTCCGTAGTCGTAAGGCGTGCCCGTGAAGTCGCGGGGATGGGGCGTCCAGTACGCGCCCATCAGAATCGAAGTTGACGGATCCGGGTGTGGATCGCTCACGGCCGCGTTCGCTGTTGCGGCTGCCACAAAGGCCGCGATCGCCAGAATAGTCCATTTCCCGTTCATGATGCTCCTCCGACAGAATGATGTGTTGTCAAATGCCCCCCAAGCGGCTATGCGTAGCCACTGCGCCCAGCGCCCTATAATGCTCTTCGACCCCTCTCTACGGCTCGAATCGGGCGTCTCTGAAGCCCGATGTATTGGGCGGCTCAGCTAACCGTACATACTGGCATATTACGAGACGATAGCCGCATAGAGAGCAAGATAGCACACTGAAAGCGGGATGACAAGTGGCGGAGAGAAAAAGAAGCAGCTCTCGGACTAGCTAAACAAGGTGAAAGCCATCTGGCGGGGCGGATGGCGGACTCGATTATCCGGCCGGAGTTGGGCGTCTCGACCGTACGATCGGCAGGTCATGCCTTCGTGGGGTGCCGTCTCCCCCGCCACCAGGCGATGGCGAGAGTCAATCCGTGCCCTGCGAGGACGGCTGCGATTGGCATGATCGGGTGGCGAAATCGGCTCGCCGCCATCGCTCCGCCGGGAATGATTGCCAGATAGCCGGCGACCGTCAGAAGCACCGCCGACGCCCCTGGCAGTACGAACGGCCTGGAAGAAGCGGACCACGCTGCTAGCACATATAGAGTTAGCAGTATCGTGCCGGCGGCTGCGTTCGTCAGCAAGCCTGCCAGGCGAGCTCTGGTGGATGGGGGCCGTGGCCCGGCATTGCCTGCACCTGAGTCTCGTACAGCGGAGGCGTCGAGGCTGCGCCACGCGCCGAAGAGCAGGACATAGTGGGCGGCCCCAGGATTCAGTACGACTTTCATGAAGCCCGCGACTCGGACACGCGCGTACGTCGCAGGATGGTTCAGGATGGTGTCGATCGCGGCGGTGCGAATCGTGCGATGCATGTCGGCGATGCGGGAGCCGGACATGTCGATCTGCCTCATCTCGGATCGGTACGACGAATGGCCGAGGCGCTCCCGAGCGTCCGCCAACGGAATCCCCAGTCCGTGAGATAGCACCGCAGCGGCTTCGTAGAAATACAGGCCGCGGTCCGAAATGGTGGAGAACCCGGAGAAGCCAGTCTGTCGAGCATTCCGCGACTGCCACAGCCCGATGAGACCGATCGATATGGCAAGGAACAGACCGACGTGGATTACACTCAGCCAGCTCCGTCGGACTGTTCGCAACGACCAGGTCGCCAGCACGACGACTATGACCCAGGGGAGGAACAGACTGACAGGCCTCACGTACGTCGCCGCAGCCAGTAGAACGGCCGCCAGCGCAATCTGAGAGTGCGCGCGATCCCGGATGAAGCGAAGCGTCCAGTAGACGAACGCCGTTACCAGGCATGTGAACAGCGTCTCAGTGAGAATCTTGGACGTGTAGAGTATCGACAGCGGCTCGACAGCATATAGCAGCGCGCAGACTGCGGCGGTCTCGGATCTACCGAAAAGCAGCTCGGCGATCCTATAGACTAGGAATACCGTCAGGCAACTGACGACAATCTGCAGCAAGATCGTGACCAGCTCAACGTGCCCGATGGCGATCCCGGGGATGAGGAAGAGCGGATACCCCGGCGTCCGCGTGATCTCGGGCACACCACCAACCGCGAAATCACCTGTAGCGATCAGCTCGCGGGCAGGTTCTACGTAGCCCGGGGTGTCGTTGGCATGGAAATCGGCCCACGTGCCGCCGGTCGCCAAGACGGCGGCGAAGAGAATGAGCCGCACAACCGCAGCCAACGCGATCGCCGGGCCCACGCCCGATCGGCCGCCGAGTAGATCGAAGATCGCTCTCATCGCGTGATACCTCAGTTCGGATTCATCCGGACGCAGCAAGTCGATAGCCGAACGTGCCCGCTGACCGGGCCGAGCCGTGGCACGTTACCGTCGCAGGTCGCCTGCAACGCCAGCACCCCAGCCGATCGGCCGGGCACGACAAGCGCCGGCACCTGCGTACTACCGACTTACGGCATCCCGGCATGCCGATCTCCAGCGCCGTTGCCAAAGCGTGGTCGTTCGACGCGTTTCGAATGTAACGTGTCGTGCCGACCCTCGCATCCCCCCGGGCGACAGTCGGGCCGTTTCGGGGTGGGCCCATACGCGAGCCTTGCTCGCGTGCGTTGGCGAGTCGCCGGGTTCTGTTGTGAACTCAACGACTCGTCGAGGCATGCCGCGCCGATCTCGTCACGAGACGGCTACCTCAGCAACGTGATCCGCTGCGTAACGGTCTGTGTCGGCGTTTCGAGCCGCACGAGATACACGCCGCTCGCCACGTCTCGACCGGAGGCGTCCGCCCCGTTCCACACCGCCGCATAGGTACCGACGCCGCGCGGTTCGTCCACCAGCATGCGCACGTGGCGGCCACTCACGTCGTAGATGGCAAGCTGTACGCGGCTGCTGTGTGGCACCGTGAACCGAACCGTCGTGCTCGGGTTGAACGGGTTCGGCGCGGCGCTGAGCGAAATAGCAGATGGCCGCGCCCCGTCAGCTACGGTCAACGGCGGTTGACCGAATGGGATCGCGCCTATGTCGGCGCGCGAGCCGTCCGGATCGTTAAGCGCCGCATCGCCAGCGTCGATAGCGGGTGAACCGGCCTGAAGTCGATAGTCGCCCGACTCAGGGTCGACGAACAGCGGATCGACGTTGATGTTGCCGGGACCTGGCCACGGAAGCTCCCCTTGATCGATGGAATGGTCGACCGCAACGACCGTGCTGTCCTGCCCATAGATTCCGCCGATGCTGTTTCCCCACACGATCGTATTCGCTATGGCGGTGGTCGTTCCGGGCCCGGTCGTCGAAATGCCGCCGCCGCTCGTCTGTGCGATGTTGTGGGCTATCGTGCAATTGGCGATCGTCGCGGGCGAATCGGCCGGATTCCGCGACTCGACGACACCGTATATGCCGACCCCGCCGCCGTATCTTGCCCAGTTGCCCACGATCACAGTACGCGTCAACGACACCGTTCCGCTGCCGACGCGCACGCCACCGCCGGTGGTTCATGCGGAGTTGTGCGCCACGAAGCAGTTCGTCAGAGTCGTTGAGCCACCGTAGCCGTACACACCGCCGCCACCTCTGCCGGCGGCATTCCCGGTCAGTTTGCTGTCGACAACGTCCGCTGAACCTGCGATCCCTCCTCCACCCTCAGCCGAGTTTCCCGTGAATGTGCACCCGACGAGCGCGACGCTAGCGCCGCCGGCCCAGATTCCGCCGCCGTAGCTCTGATAGGCGCCGTAGTTGCCGCTAATCGCGTGATTGCCCACGAACGAGCATCCGACCGCCGCCGCGAGACCTCCGGGGCCGACGGCCAACCCACCGCCCACCGCCGGACTCGGGCCGTCGCAGTATGGGTAGGCGCACCCCGGCTTCATCCCATATTGGACACGGTAGTCGCTCGCGTTCATGGCTCTGTTGCCGCGGAACAGGCAGTCGGCGAGCCGAACGCTCGCGCTGTCCTGCACGCGCATTCCGCCGCCGACTCCCGCCTGCCACACGCACATGCCGTCGAGCTCGCCGGCGGACGTGTTGCCGCTGAGAACCGACCGCGCCATGCCTAGCCGTGTGCCGCCGCCTCGCACGATGATGCCACCGCCATTTTCATCGTTGTACCGCAACATCTTCGCCCAGACGTCGCTCACCCGAACGAAATGCATCGTGCTCGAATCGCCGCCGGAAATCCGCAATCCGCCCCAAGAGGTATCGGCCCCGGCGAGGAACCGGTTGCTGGCTACGAACCGGATGCTGTCGAGTTGGGTACCGACGGCGTGGATACGGCCGCGAACGAACATCGGGACGTCTGCGTAGAAGAGCACGTCGACGCCCGGTTCGATGGTGAGCGATTGGTTGGCCAGCACGGTGAGTGTGTCGACGACGCGGTACGGCCCGTTCGCTGCGGTCCACGTGGTCGTACGAAGCTCGCCGGAGACGAACGTCACGGACTGCGCGGGCTGCACGGCGACGAGTCCGACGGCAAGCAGTGAGCAAGCGATCGTCCTCATGCCCGGGTCTCCTCCTAGCAGATTCGTGGGCATACCGCGCGGTCCGCGGCAGATGAGACTCCTCTTGCCTCAACCTAGCCGCTCAAGCCTACGTTGTCAATACGCTTCGGCGTCCGCTTCGCGGTCGTTGGGAGTTCCTTCGGTACTCCGGTCGATCTTCGTCGGCGGCAATCGTGGACTTTGGGAGTTCTCTTTCGTGCGCTGACGCCCACGAGCGAACTCCCCTGCGTGTAGTGTGCTGCGCCGGTGCGTCGCCCTTCGTCCGCTTCGCCGCCAACGGCGGCTGCGGCGGACGTTAGGAGATTGTCTCACAATCTCCAGGAAGGTTCGTGTGCTATGTCGGTGCGTTCCCCCAGTCGGGTACC
>CAZSJP010000340.1:0-5809 GCA_964606675.1 uncultured bacterium | reverse complement strand
GGGCCCTTCTGTGCCTCGCTACGAGTCCATCGTGGAACTGCGCGGCGACGGCACATCGCAGCACGGCAGGCCCGGTCACGGTGACCTTGGGCCACGATGGTTCAGTCTGTTCGGCGTGGTTGGCGCCCGTCGTCGCGCACCGCGCCACGTCGAACAGACCGAATCTCCCGTGGTCCATCGTTTGTCACGAACCGAACGGACCGTCGCCTGCTGCTTGCTCATTCAGGCAAGCTCTGCCGCAGGAGGACTGTCATGGTCCACACATATTCAATCGAGCTGGGTGGACGGACGATTACGATCGAGTCCGGCCATATGGCGAAGCAGGCACACGGAGCCGTCACCGTCAGATGCGGAGACTCGTTGGTTCTGGTGGCTGCGTGCATGTCCGATCGGGAGTCGAACCTACCGTTCTTCCCGCTGACCGTCGAGTACCGCGAGAAGGGCTACGCCGCCGGGAAGATTCCGGGCAGCATCTTCAAGCGCGAGGCCAGGCCGTCGGATGCGGAGACGCTTTCGGCAAGGCTGATCGACCATCAGATTCGGCCGCTCTTCCCGAAGGGGTTCAAGAACGAGATTCAGGTGATCGTATCGGTTCTCTCGCACGATCAGGAGAACGATCCCGACATTCTGGCGTGCATCGGCGCGTCCGTGGCTCTCTCGATATCGAAGATCCCATTCGACGGTCCGTATGGATGCGTGAGAGTCGCCAGAGGCGGCGAGAGTGCGAAGATCGTCATGCCGACCTACGCCGAGCGCGAAGAGTCGGACTGCGACATCGTGGTGGCGGGCAAGGCCGAGTCGCTGACGAACATCGAGGGCGAGGCCCACGAGATAGCCGAAGCCGACATGATCGACATGATGCTGTTCGGTCACGAGTCGATCGGCAAGTTGATCGAGCTTCAGGACACGATCGTATCGGAGATCGGGCAGCCCAAGTTCGTGCCAGAGGTCAAAGTTGTCGACGAGAACCTGGTCGCGCGGGTGAGCGAACTTGCGTCGGAGAAGATCGACGCCAGCGTCGCGATCGCCGACAAGGCCGAGAATGAAGCGGCCCGGCACGCGGCGAAGGAAGAGACGCAGGCGAGCCTCGCCGAGGAGTTCCCGGATAGCGAGGGCGAGATCTCGTCCCTGGTCAACGATCTGGCCAAGAACGCGATGCGCGAACGAATCCTGGGCGAGGGAGTGCGCATCGACGGCCGCGCCGCGGATCAGGTTCGTGAGATCACGTGCGAGGTCGGCACGCTGCCGCGTGCGCATGGCTCATCGTTGTTCACGCGAGGGCAGACGCAGGCGCTCGGCTCCGTAACGCTGGGCACCCGACAGGACGAGCGGCTCGTGGACAACCTCGAAGGCAAGTCGTTCAAGAACTACATGCTCGACTACAACTTCCCGCCGTTCAGCGTCGGGGAGACGAGGCGAATCGGCCCCACGAACCGACGCGAGATTGGGCACGGCACGCTGGCCGAGCATGCCGTACAGCCCGTGATTCCGGATGACGACACGTTTCCGTACACGATCCGGATCGTCAGCGACATCCTGGAATCGAACGGCTCGTCGTCGATGGCTTCGGTCTGCGCTGCGAGCCTCGCGCTCATGGACGCCGGCGTTCCGATCAAGTGTGCGATTGCCGGTGTCAACTGCGGCCTGATCTCCGATGGCGATAGGTCGGTCATCCTGACCGATCTTCTGGGCGTCGAAGACGCCAATGGCGACATGGACCTCAAGATCGCCGGGTCCGAGGAAGGCATCACCTCGTTCCAGATGGACATCAAAATCGCCGGTATCTCGCTCGATCTCCTCAAGGACGCATTCGAGCAGGCCAGAGTGGGCAGGCTCCACGTGCTGGGTCTGATGAAAGAGGCCATCACCGAGCCGAGGCCGCAGCTTTCGCGCTTCGCTCCGCGCATCATCACGGTGAAGATCGACCCGGCCAAGATCGGGGCCATTATCGGACCCGGCGGCAAGGTTGTCCGTGAGATTCAGGAGACGACCGGCGCCACGATCGAGATCGAGGACGACGGCACGGTCAACATCGCTTCGCTCGACGGTGAGGCCGGCGAGGCAGCTCGGCGTCTGATCGAAAACATCGCCCGAGAGCCGAAAGTCGGCGAGACATTCGAGGGCGAAGTGAGACAGATTCTTCCGTTCGGTGCCGTGGTCGAAATCTACTCCGGCAAGGACGGTCTCGTGCACATCAGCGAGATTGCGATGGAACGGATCGACAAGGTCGAGGACGTTGTGAATCTGGGCGACACGGTGAAGGTCATCATCATCAACGTCGATCCGACGGGCAAGGTGAAGCTCAGCATGAAGCGAGCGCTGCCTGAGTGGGACGGCCCCATCGAAGACGCGGGCCGTGGCGGTGGTGGCGGCGGCCGCGACCGGAACCGTCGACCCCCGCGGCGCTAGGCCCGAACGTGGACACGGGAGAGCTTCGAGCGATGGGCAGCGTGCAGGTCCAGGTCGTGCGACTGCCGAATGGTCGCGGCATGGACCTGCCCAGCTACCGTACCGAGGGCGCGGCGGGCATGGACCTGGCCGCCGCGCTATCGGAGCCGGTGGTTGTCGCTCCAGGCTCCACCGAGAGAATCCCGACGGGCATCGCCGTGGCCATTCCGTCGGGGTACGAGGGGCAGATAAGACCACGCAGCGGCTTGGCGGGCGAGGCGCGAATATTCGTGCCCAACAGCCCGGGCACGATCGATAGCGACTATCGCGGCGAGATACTCGTGCTGCTGGCCAACATGGGCGACGCGCCGTTCACCGTCGATCCCGGCATGCGGATCGCACAACTCGTGTGCGTTCCCGTTGTCAGAGTGGAGTGGCTGGAGATCGATTCGTTGCCACAGACGGCTCGCGGTGACGGCGGCTTCGGCCACACAGGACGCCGCTAGCGGGCCAGCGGCCCAGCCGAGCTCGTGCCATGGTGCGTAACATATTCGCCTATCATGCCATCACCGATGGTTGGGAACCCAGCGCAGCTACAGTATCCCGACGTACATTTCGGGAGCACTGCGCCGCTTTGGCCGGCGACGGCTGGCGCGGCGTTTCGCTTTGCGACGCGGTTCCCGCAGACGAGAGCGAGGCGCTCGACGCAGACGAGATGTCGTTCGGCTTGACCGTCGACGATGGCAACGTCAGTCTGGCGACGGTGATTGTGCCCGAGTGCGCGAAACACGGTTGGACCGGAACGGCATTCATCCCAACCGGACTCGTTGGCGGCGATGGTTCATGGGACGTCGGCGCGATCCGCAAACACCCGCACTTGGACTGGTCGGCTTTGCGGGACGTTCTGGCCGCCGGATGGGAAATCGGCACGCACGGCGTCTCGCACCACGCGCTCACCGACATGAGCGCGGCGGACGCATACCGGGAGCTGTGCGAATCGCGTGACATGGTCGAGCAACGACTTGGTCTGCCGGTGGACAGCATGGCATATCCGTTCGGGGCGGTCTCGGAATCGCTCGTGGAGCTTGTCCGGCAGGCGGGGTACGAGCGAGCGGTCGGTATGTCTCCGGGCCCGGTTCCGCCGGACGCCGGCAGGTGGAATCTGCCCCGATGGCCGGTGTACCGCACCGACAAACCGAGGCACCTCCGCGCTCGCATGTCGGGGCCTGGATGGACCAAAGGCATCGAACGGGCGCGGGCATGGGCGGTTCACCAGTTCGCGATCGGTACAAGAATCAGAATGGCTTGGAGTCGCCATGTGGAACGATGAACCCAGAATAGCATCTATCGACCGCTACGAGGGGCAGGAGGTGACGCTGCGCGGCTGGGTGTACAACGCGCGCTCGTCTGGGAAGCTGCGCTTCCTCCAGGTCCGTGACGGCACTGGCGTCATGCAGTGCGTCATATTCAAGGGCAACGTCACGCCCGAGGTCTTCGAGGCCACGGACGCGTTGAAGCAGGAGATGTCTGTCGTCGTCTCGGGTACGATCAAGAAGGACGACCGTTCCAGCATCGGGTTCGAGATGGACGTGACCCACCTGGAGATCGTGCAGGCGCCGGTCGACGATTACCCCATCTCGCCCAAAGACCACGGCACGGCGTTCCTCATGGACCACCGGCACTTGTGGCTGCGCTCATCGCGGCAGCAGGCCATCGCCCGCGTTCGCGCGGAGATAGTCAGACAGGTCAGGAACTACTTCGACAGCAACGGCTTCCTACTCCTCGACGCACCCATATTCACGCCGTCGGCGTGCGAAGGCACCACGAACCTGTTCGAAACCGACTACGTCGACGGCAGCAAGGCCTACCTGACGCAGTCGGGGCAGCTCTACATGGAGGCCGGCGCTCTGGCGTTTGGCCGCGTCTACTGCTTCGGGCCGACGTTCCGGGCGGAGAAATCGAAGACCCGGAGGCACCTGACCGAGTTCTGGATGGTGGAGCCGGAGGTCGCATACCTCGACCTGGACGGCGACATGGACCTTGCCGAGGATTTCGTTGTCACCGTGGTTGCCGGCGTGCTCAACTCGTGTCGCGACCAACTGCAAGAGCTGGAGCGCGACGTGTCGGCGTTGGAACGCGTCCGGAAGCCGCTGCCTCGCATCACCTACGACGACGCGATCGGCATGCTCGCCGAGGCCGGCATGGAGGCCAAGTGGGGCGACGACTTCGGCGGCGACGAGGAGACGGTGCTGGCGAAGGGATTCGACCGGCCCGTGATGATACATCGCTATCCGAGCGCCGTGAAGGCGTTCTATATGAAACACGATCCAGGGAACCCGTCGCTGGCTTTGTGCGTCGACATGCTGGCGCCGGAAGGCTACGGCGAGATCATCGGCGGCGGTCAGCGCGAGGACGATCTGGAGACGTTGCGCAGCCGGATCGTCGAGCATGGCCTCGACGAGAGTGATTTCGAGTGGTACCTGGACTTGCGCAGATATGGATCGGTGCCCCACGCCGGGTTCGGGTTGGGCATCGAGCGCACGGTAGCGTGGGTATGCGGCCTGCCGCACGTCCGTGAGACGATCGCGTTCCCAAGGCTGGTGCAGAGAGTGCAACCATAGGGCGCCCGCGGCGCAAAGGCGCCGGGATGCCGCTGGGAGAAGGCTCAACCATCATGATACCATACGACTTTCGCGCCCTGGAGCCAAAATGGCGAACGTGGTGGGCGACGAACGACATAGACAAAGCGCCTGACGACTCGGATCGCCCGAAATACTACTGCCTCGACATGTTCCCGTACCCCTCCGGCGACGGGCTGCACGTCGGGCACTGGCGGGGCTATGTCCTCAGCGACGTATGGTCGCGCTACAAGAGGCTTCAGGGCATGAACGTCATGCATCCCATGGGATGGGATGCGTTCGGCCTTCCGGCAGAGAACTACGCGATAGCGAACAAGCTGCACCCGCGGACCTCGACCGAGGGGAACATGGCGAACATGAAGCGCCAACTGCAAGAGTTGGGCGCCATGTACGACTGGTCGCGCGAGGTGGCTTCGTGCGACCCGGACTACTACCGGTGGACGCAGTGGATATTCCTGCAGATGTACAGGCGGGGGCTGGCCTACAGGAGGGCGGCGCCGGTGAACTGGTGCCCGTCTTGCCACGTCGGCCTCGCTAACGAGGAGGTCGTGTCCGGCGAGTGCGAGCGGTGCGGCACCCCGGCAGAGAAACGGGACCTTGAGCAGTGGTTCCTGAAGATCACCGAGTACGCCGACCGGCTGCTCTACGATCTGGACAAGCTCGACTGGCCGACCAAGGTCAAGACGATGCAACAGAACTGGATCGGCCGGTCGGAGGGAACGACGATCACGTTCGAAGCCTGCCGCGTCGGAGAGTCCGACAGCCACCCGATCGATGTGTTC
>CAZSJP010000339.1:0-5842 GCA_964606675.1 uncultured bacterium | reverse complement strand
GGCGCTTCCCGGTACCACGGGCAAGCTATCCGGCGTGGTCACCGACGACGACGGGGCGCCGCTTCTGGGCGCGGCGGTTGTGGTTGAAGGCACCCGTCTCGGCGCGTCGACGGACGCCGACGGTCGTTTCGTGGTGCTACAGGTACCTCCCGGCACCCGAGCCGCATCCGCCCACCTCATCGGCTACACGTCCACAACGGTCACCGCGATACGGGTCAACGCGGACAGAACGACGTCCGTCGATTTCTCACTGGCTCAGGAGGCGGTAGAGGTCGGCGACGTGGTCGTCGTGGCGAAACGCCCCGCCATCGAGCTTGACGTCTCATCCTCGCAGATCGTCATCGATGCCGACCGCGTCGCCGAGGCGCCGGTCAGCGTCATGCTCGACTACTTCGAGTACGAGCCAGGAGTGCACGTCGCACGCGACAACGAGTTGGAGATACGTGGCGGCGGACCGTCCGAGATACGCTTCCAGGTCGACGGTCTCGACCGCACCGACGCGCTGACCGGCAAGGCTTACACACAACTCAACCAAGTGCTCGTCACCGAGGTAACCGTGCTGACGGGCGGGTTCAGCGCCGAGTACGGCAACGTGCGGTCCGGCATGATCAATGTCGTGACGAAAGACGGCACGGAGCGCGGAACGGGTCTGCCGTGGGTGTCGGGCGTCGCCAGCATGGCTCCAACGCAACCGAAGCACTTCGGGCCGGGAGCGTACGACGAGGATCAGTACGACTACTGGCTGATGAGCAGCAAATCGCCCTTCGCTGAGGAGGTGCTCCAGGACTCCATCTACTGGCCCGACCTTTACGAGGAGACCCGAAACGACGCAAGGTTGCAGGAACTGAAGGAGCTCTATCCGAGTCGCTACGTCAACCCAGGGCCCCCCGGCTGGCGCACTCGCGTGAGTAGCGCCAATCATCCTCATCGCCCGGCCTACAACAAGAGGGACTGGACTGTGGACCAACTTCGCGAAGCCTGGGAGTGGGAAGCGAACATGAACGAACAGGTCTGGCAGTATGGGCACAAGCCGGACTGGAGCGTCGATCTGGCGACGGGCTGGGCGCTGCCGGGCAGGCTCGGCGGCATCGTGCTGGGCTACTCCCACAATCGTGAGATGACGCCAGTGCCCGCGCTGTACCCGTTCTTCGAGGACCGGTCGCTCGAAGGCAAGCTCACGCTCACTCCAGCCGACCAACTCAAAGTGAGCATCTCGTACATGACGGGGAGCAGCGAGGGAACCGGAGGCACCGGCCGGGCCAGCAGCAGCCTCAACCCGGAGGTGCAGAGCATGAGCGTTACCATGGACGAGAGCTGGAATTCGATCCTCGGCAACGATCCGGTCGCTCTGCGGTCGGCGGACCATCTCGTGACGGGCCTGAGCGGCGACGGCCTGGGAAACAACAAGCTCAACCTTTCATACAACGGGCGTCTTGAGTCGCGATTCACCCAGTGGGGCGCATCCGCTACATATTCGGCCGGAGCCGCGACGCACCTGACTGCTTCTCTCGGCAGAACCGTGTCCGAACATGACGTAACGCGCGATGCCATACGCGCAAACGCCGCCGATTTCGATGCTCCGTTCTACAGGTCGCCCACGTTCGGTTTCGGAGCGTGGCTGGGGGACTTCGCCCAGCCGACCGACTGGTCGGACCTCGATGGCGACAGTGTGGGCGATCCGCCGACGAGCTTCGAGGATGCGGTCGCGCCTGGACGGTTCCTGCGGCCAAGCCCGTGGGACAGCAGGACCTGGCCACTCCGCTCAGAGACGAAGTTCGTGACGAAGACATTCCCCTTTCTTGACCTCGACGGTAACCGAACGCGCGTCGTATCGCCCCAAGGCGGGGTAGAGGGAGGCACGACAGGCCTCAGGGATATCGCAAGCAGCTACGAGATCACCGGCGGCGGCCAGAACGAGATCGGCACTCGCGCCACGCAGATCATCGCGAAGGCCCATATGCTCCATGCGAGGGGTCCTCACACAGTGAAGCTGGGGATCGAGCTGCTGTCTGGTGACCTGCGGTACCACTCGATGGCGGCACCCCGCGACTACGGTGGCGACTACCCGGCCGCGCAACCCACGACCGTCGGCCTCTATGTTCAGGACAAGTACGAGTCCGGTGGAATGGTTGCGAACGTCGGTGTTCGGGCAGAACGGTTCGACGCGGGGCACCAGGTCCTAACACCGAGGGGGCCGTTCGATGCTGCGTTCTTTGGAACGCCGGCGGGCAAGGAGTTCTTCAACGCACTGGCGATCGAGATGGGCTGGAGGAAAGAGTGGGGGGCCGTGCCGTACTACGACGGCGTGAAAGCCCGACTCGGCGACGCCCCGAGCCCGGCGGAGGTGATACGAGCGACGCCGCACGAGGACAACAGGGCCTATTGGCGCATCATGCCCCGGCTGGGAATCGCGCACCCGGTAGCGGAACGCACGAAGTTCTTCTTCAACTACGGCGTGTTTCATTCGATGCAGAAGGCTGTGCAAATGTATGGTCTTGAGTGTGTCGGGCCCTTAGGGCGAAAGCGCACGTCGGTAATACAGCTCTACAATCCGAACCTGCGACCGGCGCGCACGACGATGTATGAGGTGGGTGTCGAACAGGTTCTGCCTCTTGACATCCTGCTGACGATCCACGGCTACGCGAAGTACAACGTCGACTAGGTTGCCGGCATAGATGTGGATGGGCCTTCCGCTCATAACTACACGATCTATCGGAACACGAACTACGAGGATGTCCGCGGTGGCGAGATCAAACTGGCGCGGGCCGCGGGGCGTTTCGTGAACGGATGGTTCACCTACGAGCGGATCCAATCGCGATCCGGGCGGATCGGGGAGGGATACGTGCACCCGAACGAGTCCAATATGCTGCAGTTGGCTCCCCGCGTGGACGTGGCGACACCGAAGGGATTCGTGCGGGCCTTGCTGCGCGTGGGCACGCCTCTCGATTGGGGGCCGCTCACCGGTGGATGGTCGGCAAGCGTCGTGCAGGAATACCGATCCGGTGGCGAGGTGGTCTTCAACCCCGATGCGGTACCGCGCCGCGAGATAGACGCCGAGTACTTCATCCCGACAGTGGACTACTACAACACCGATCTCAGGCTGACCAAGGACACGCCGCTTTGGGGCGGGCGGCGCGTGTCGGTCTTCGTAGACGTCACCAACCTGCTGAACACTAGGCGGCTGACCGGATCGGCGATCGAAGACGAGGAAAGATACTTCCGGTACCTGGTGGGAGTCAGGCGCAGCGACGACAGCATCAAGTACGGAGAGGAGTCGACGTTCTACGTCCTGACGCGGCCGTACCGTGACGAGGGTGGCGGCTGGCGCGCGCCCATCAGCCCGCGGAACGAGTGGCTGCACCACATGAACCCCAGGCGCTATCGGCTGGGCGTCAGGTTCGATCTGTAGCGTCCGTCGAGACTACGCAGGTCGGTTGCGCGCACAACACCGCAGCGAGGAGAACGATCATGTTCACCGTCGCCAGTCCTCGCCCCCTGGGGCGTTTGCTGTTCGCCGCGGCTTTGGTCGCGTTCGCCACCTCGGCGCTTCCCGGTACCACGGGCAAGCTATCCGGCGTGGTCACCGACGACGACGGTGCGCCGCTTCCCGGCGCGCCCGTCACGGTTGAAGGTACGCGGCTCGGCGCGTCGACGGACGCCGACGGTCACTTTGTGATACTCCAGGTGCCGCCCGGCATCCGAACAGTGTCGGCACATCTAATCGGCTACACGTCCACAACCGTCACCGCGATACGGGTCAACGCGGACAGAACGACGACCGTCGATTTCGCCCTGGTTGAGGAGACAGTGCAAGTCGGCGACGTTGTCGTGGTGGCGAAACGGCCCGCCATCGAGCTTGACGTGTCGTCCTCGCAGATCGTCATCGATGCCGACCGCGTCGCCGAGGCACCTGTCAGCGTCATGCTCGACTACTTCGAGTACGAGCCCGGCGTTCACGTCGCACGCGACAACGAGTTGGAGATACGCGGCGGAGGACCGTCCGAGATACGGCTGCAGGTCGACGGTCTCGACCGCACCGACGCGCTGACGGGCAAGGCGTACACGCAGCTAAATCAGGTGCTCGTCACCGAGGTAACCGTGCTGACGGGGGGGTTCAACGCCGAGTACGGCAATGTCCGCTCAGGCATGATCAACGTCGTGACGAAGGACGGCACGGAACGCGGGGCCGGCCTGCCGTGGGTGTCGGGGGTCGCCAGCCTCGCTCCCACGCAGCCGAAGCACTTCGGACCTGGCGCGTACGACGAGGACCAGTACGACTATTTCCTGGCGGGCAGCGAATCGCCGCTGGCGGACGAGGCGCTCGAAGGTCCCATCTACTGGCCGGACCTCTACGAGGAGACGAGAGACGACCCGGAGATGCTGGCATACAGAGAGCGGAAACCGGATTTCGGTAAGGTGTTCGACGGCTGGCGCACCCGCGCCAACGTTGCGATCGGCCGGCGGACCTTTGGCAAGAGAGATTGGACCCCGGAGCAGTTGCGCGAAGTCTGGGAGTGGGAAGCGAACATGAACGAGCAGGTCTGGCAATACGGTCACGAGCCGGACCGGAGCATCGACCTGGCTGCGGGCTGGGCGCTCCCGCGCAAGTTCGGCGGCATCGTGTTGGGATACTCGCAGAATCGTGAGATGACGGCGGTGCCCGCACTGTACCCATACTTCGAGGACCGGTCGATCGAGGGCAAGCTCACGATCACGCCGACCGATCGACTGAAGGTGAGCATCTCTGCCATGGTGGGACGCAGCGAGGGAACGGGTGCTGTCGGCAGGCCTCGTGAAGACGTAGGGCTACCGTCCATCAACCCTGAACTCGGGGCCTCGGGCGTCCTCCTGGTTGGCCACAACCGGGTGCACGGCAACGACCCGGCCGCTCTGCGATCGGTCACCCATCTCGTGAGCGGGCTGGCCGACGAGGGGGCGCGAAACACCAAGCTGAACCTGTCGTACAACGGCCGTCTGGAGTCGTGCTTCATCCATGGCGGCGCAGCGGCCACGTATTCCTTCGGAGCGGCTACCTACGTCAAGGTCTCGCTCGGCGTTGCGATGTCCGAACACGACGTGGATCGGGACGCGCCGCGCACGAACGCCGCCGATTTCGACGCTGCGTACAGGTCGCCGACGTTCGGTTTCGGGGGATGGCTCGATTATGTCGGCCTCAGCGATTGGTCGGACATTGACGGCGACGGAGAGGGCGATCGGCCCACGAGCTACGAGGATGCCATCGCACCGGGCCGGTCTCTGCGCCCCGATCCATATAGACCATCGTCTTACTGGCCCATCTCCTCCGAGACGAAGTTCGTGACGAAGGAGTTCGACTTCAAGGACACCGACGGCAACCCCACCCGGGTCGTGTCGCCCCAAGGGACGGTGTCTGAGAGGGGAACCGCCCCCATGGGCGTGAAGGACGTTGCGGGCATCTACGACCTCACGGGCGGCGGCAACATCGTGATGAATGGGCGAGCGTCGCAGATCGCGGCCTCGGCACGCCTCCTCCACGCGGCGGGGCCGCACACGATCAAGGTGGGAACCGAGCTACTGCGGGGCGATCTGGAGTACCGCGGCGATTGGCGCCACTATGGCGGCGACTTCCCCGCGGCGAGACCCACGATCCTCGGCTTCTACGCCCAGGACAAATACGAGTCGGCGGGGATGGTTGCGAACGTCGGACTCCGCGCCGAGAGGTTCGACGCCGGGCACCAGGTCCTGACGCCGAACGGCCCATTCGATCCGGCGTTCTTCAGAAATCCGGCGGGCAAGAGGTTCTTCGACGCGCTGGCGATCGAGATGGGTTGGAAGGAGGAATGGGGAGCTGTGCCGTACTACG
>CAZSJP010000338.1:3814-5845 GCA_964606675.1 uncultured bacterium | reverse complement strand
CGCCCGGCACGCCCGCGGCTCTGAGCACTTCCAGGTTCAGTTTCATCTCGAACGTCGTGCCTTCGATGAGCGCCTTGACGATCTCCTGCCGAGTCGTCGAGAGCCTGAGACCGATTAGTGCGCCGCGCGAGTTCGTATCGAACCACGGAGTGCCGGTCACTGTGAAGTGAGGCAGCACCATGACGGGCGACGGATCGTCCGGAAGCCCACGCAGGATAACCTCGTACGGGTCGACGCCTTCGGTGTCCGCGGCACGGCGGTCTTCTGCGCCGAACGTGTCGCGGTACCATTTGAGGAGGTTCCCGCCGGTGGTGTTGTACGCGACGGAGCAGAACTTGCCGGGAACCGCGTGCGGGTAGCATGCCAGGTTGTTGTTGAGGAACTCGTCGTTCTCGACGAAATCGTCGAAGGCCGGCGTGATGCAATCGACCGTACCGGTGCCGTACACCGCCGAGCCGCCGGTCAGGATGCCTGCTCCGAGCGCGTTGCACGGCTGGTCGTGCCCGCCGGCGACGCATGCTACGCCCGGCCGCAAGCCCAGTTCGCCCGCAACCGCGGCAGACACTTCGCCGACGACCGTTCCCGATTGCACCGCGTCGGGGAACTTCTCGACATCGAGACCTGCGACGTCGAACATCCTCGCCGACCATTCCTTCTTCCGGACGTCGAAGCCCATCGTTCGCGCGGCTTGGGAGTAGTCCGTGACAGGCTCGGCGCCGAGCAGATAGAGGACGAACTCCTGCATGCACAGGAACTTCCACGTCTCTCGGTATACGTCGGGGAGATGTTTCTTGATCCACTGTGTGCGGGGCAGCGTGTATATCGAGTAGATCGAGTGGCCGGTGATCGAGTAGACCTCCGACGGGCGGACCCGTTCGCGCCACCACGCGGCGTAGGCGGTGGTGCGCTCGTCCATGCTGATCTGGACGTCTGCGAGGAACCGACCGTCGCGCGATACCGGAACGGCCGTCTCGCCCATCGCCGATACGCTGAGGGCCGATATCGGGTCGCTCTTGGTGTCCGAGGCCACCTTGCCGACGACGTGCTTGATCGCGTCGGCGACCTCGTATGCGTCGATGGTCATCCAGCCTCGCTCTTTCGAGTACAGCGGGTACTCGCTGTACGCCGAGGCGACGGGCTGCCCTTCGTGGGTGAATGCGACGGCTTTGACTCCCGTCGAACCGACGTCTATCCCGAGAAGGCTCATGGGTCGAGGCTCCGGTGCGGGTGGGGGGTGTTAGGACACGGCTTATGCCTCGTCGAACGCTTTCCTGAATACGTCGCTGACGGATTGGTTCAGGTGGATGCGACGGATGACCTCGGCCAGCATAGGCGCCAGGCTCACGACTCGGATCTTGGGCGAGATGTTCTCCGGCGCGAGTACGATCGTGTCGGTCGTGATAAGCATCTTGACCGCCGGGTGCTCCAACCTGCGCACGGCGTTTCCGATGAGCGCCGGGTGGGTGATCGCCATATGTATTTCGGGCCGCGCGCCTCGCTCGACGAGCGCGTCGACGTGACGGATGATGCTGCCGCTGGCGATCATGTCATCGACCAAGATCGGCGTGCGGTCTTCCACGTCGCCGATGATCTCGGTTATTTGCACGTCCAGGCCGCGCCTTCGTTTGTGCATCATGATGAGCGGAACGTCGTAAAGGCGCTGGAACTTCTCCAGCAGTTTCGCGCTGCCGACGTCCGGCGCAACGAGCACCGGGTCCATGATCGCGCATTGCGAAAGCTCGGCTGCGAGAACCGGCAAGGCGGTGAGGTGGTCGAAAGGAATGTTGAAGAATCCCTGGATGGCCGCGGTGTGCAGATCCACCCCGATGACACGGTCCGCGCCGGCGGCTGTGAGCAAGTCGGCCACCAGCTTGGCGCTGATAGGCTCGCGCCCGGTGGCTTTCCTGTCCTGACGCGCATAGCCCATGTACGGCATCACGGCTGTGATCCGCGCGGCGGAGGCCCGCCTGACCGCGTCGATCATGACGAGCAGCTCCATGTAGTGCTGATTCACTGGAGCGCAAGTCGACT
>CAZSJP010000338.1:0-3804 GCA_964606675.1 uncultured bacterium | reverse complement strand
CGGCGCCGCGAACGTTCTCCTGAAGCAGCACCTGCGTCTCGGTGTCCGGGAACTGCGTGACGGTCGCTTTGCCCAACTCGATCGCCAGATTGTCCGCGATGGCCTGGGCAACCGGCATCACCGACTGCCCGGCGAATAGCACGAGCCGATCATAAGGTGCGTTAAACTCTTGTGCTTGCACGTGTGTTCCCCCGGGGAGATAGCTCCGATGGTGGGCGTGGCTCCGTGGCCGCCGCCGCTGCTATCTAAGCTCGTCCCGACGTGGCCGCACGTCAATCCCGGCAGCCGTCCTGGGGGCCGACGGCGCCGCATGGGCGCACTACGGGTATAGCCCGCGGATCTCCATTGCGTTCGCCACTCGGCCGACACCGACCATCATCGCGGCGGTGCGAAGGTCGGTGTTGTTGGCCTCCGCCTCGTTCCAGACTGTGTCGAACGCCTGCGTCATCGTGCGTTGTAGTCGTTGCCGGATCTCGCTCTCGTCCCAGAAATCCCACTGCAAGTCCTGCACCCACTCCAGATAGGACACTGTTACGCCTCCGGCGTTGGTGAGGATGTCCGGCAGAACCAGCACTCCCCTGTCGATGAGCACGTCGTGCGCTTCGGGGGTCGTCGGCCCGTTTGCCGCCTCCGCGACGATGGAGGCTCTGATCTTGTCGACCGTGTCATGGCGTATCTGGCCTCCGAGCGCCGCCGGTACGAAGATATCGCACTCCAGCCCGAATATGTCGCTGGAAGCCATTTCGTCGGCATCGGGGTGCCGATACCCCTCAAGCTTGCGGTTCTGTTTGACGTGTTCCACCATCGAGTCGACGTTCAGGCCGGCCGGGCAGGTGAACCCGGCGCTGACATCGGCCACGCCGACGACTCTTACACCGAGGCCCGCGAGGAACTCCGCGGTGAACGAGCCGACGTTGCCGAACCCCTGCACTACGGCTGTCTGCCCCGAGGGATCGCGCCCCAGCTTCTTCAGCGCCTCACGGATTATGTGGACGACGCCGTACGCCGTGGCCTCGCGTCTGCCGCGCGACCCGCCCATCTCAATCGGTTTCCCCGTGACGCACGCCGTTACCGAGTGGCCGACCTGAACGCTGTAAGTGTCCATCATCCACGCCATGGTCTGTGCGTCGGTTCCCATGTCTGGCGCGGGGATGTCCTTGTCCGGTCCCATTATGGGGAACGTTTCGGTGGTGTACCGCCTAGTGATGCGCTCAAGCTCATCGCACGATAGGCTGCTTGGGTCGCAGGTTACGCCTCCCTTGCCGCCCCCGAAAGGTATATTCACGATCGCCGACTTCCAGGTCATCAGCGCGGCCAGCGCGACCACGTCGCCGAGGTCCACCTCGGGATGGTACCGGAGCCCCCCTTTCGCCGGTCCGCGCGCGACGTTATGTTGAACGCGGTATCCCATGAAGGTGTGGATGTTTCCGTCGTCCATTTTCGTGGGAACGGAGACGTTGAGAACGCGTTTCGGCATCGCCAGGTGCTCGTACGTTGAATCGCTCAGCCCGAGGCGGCGGGCGACGAGCTGAAGGTTCTTGTTCGCGGTATCGAGCATCAACGACGTGTTCCTCGCCTGGGAAACGCCCATCATTGCACAGCCCTCCAACAATGTGTAGGTCGATGTCCCCGGTCGCGGCCAGCGGCCGGCACCCCGACGAACATGGCGTATTTGTATCGCCCGTGTCAAGCTGCATGGCGGTACTGGATTTCGAGGGGCCTCGTCGCGCTGCCGGCCAGACGCCCCGGGTGGATGGCCGTTCCCGGCCCGCCGATCACGATGATCGGCCACGGACAGTTGGAGCGACTGGACGAACACGGTATCGTTCTCACCGCGCTGCTCCTGGGCCGGGCTACCGAATCGTTGCCTCGCGCGTGAGATCGGCGTGCCGGATCGGCGAATGTACAGAGGGGAGCACGCGCACAGCAGATGCTGCATTGTATCGGGCGACAGACGGAGGTTCCGCCGATGTATCTAGTGATGTTCTCGAAACACCTACAGTCGCTGAATGTGAACGAGGTAGGAGACGTACTCGAACACGTGGGTGTCGATGGCGTCGACCTGACGACGCGGCCAGGGGGACACGTCCTGCCGGAGAACGTCGAGCGCGACTTGCCGGCGGCGGCCAGAACGTTGCGCGAACGTGGGCTGCGCACTCCCATGATAACGACCGAGATCACCTCCGCGGCGAGTGAATGCGCCGAGGCGGTGATCGCCACGGCAGCGGCGCAAGACGCACGGCTCATCAAGATGGGATACTGGCCGTACGGCGGGTTCGGAATGCTCCGTCAGCAGTTGGACGAGGCGAGAAGAGACATGGATACGCTCGAGCCGCTGGCGCTCAAGTACGGCGTTACACTGTGTTTGCATGCGCATTCAGGCGACTACCTAACCGCGACGCCCGGTCTGATCGACCTGTTGCTCGCCAACCGAAGCACGGAAGCCTTCGGCGCTTACATCGACATGGGGCACATGACGGTCGAGGGCGGCGGGTCGGGTTGGAAACTCGGCATGGACCTCCTCAGCGACCGAACGAGGATCGTGGCGGCCAAGGGGATGGGCTGGTTCCGCGACCCCGGCTTGGCTGGGGGGCGCCCGATATGGGAAGACCGGCTGGTGCCGCTCCGGGAAAGCGCGGTCATGTGGGAGGAGGCAATCCAATATCTGCAAGAGATGGGTTTCGCAGGCCCGATCAGCCTCCACAGTGAGTACCAGGGTGGCCATAGCTGGCGCGATCTGTCTGTCGAGCAGCTAATCGAGCAGACCAGAGCCGACGCGTCGTATCTCAGAAGCCTGATTGGCCGCAGCATCTGAAGAACCGGGAAGAAGCGGGGGCCTGCACGATGCAGCCCCGCTGAATTGTTGGGAGAGAGTGGAACATGTCGATGCGGATAGCCGATCTTTGCGCCGTGGCGCTCTACGCGGCAGTCGTGCTCGCGCTTGGTCTGTGGGCGAAGGGGCGTGTCAGGGGCACCGAGGGCTTCTTTGTTGGCGGGCGGCGGGTACCTGGGTGGGCCATCGGCATATCGATGATGGGCACCGCGATCAGCTCGATCACGTTCCTGGCATACTCCGGGTCCGCGTACGCCGGAAACTGGAGCCGCCTGGTCCCAAGCCTCACCTTGCCGATCGCGGCGGCGGCCGCCGTTCACTTCTTCGTGGTGTTCTACCGCAAGACGATGTTCGTCAGCGCGTTCCAGTATTTCGAGCAGAGGTTCGGCAATTGGGGCCGGTCGTACACGAGCATTGTCTGGAGCCTGGCGTCCATCAACCGGATGGGCGCGATCCTGTACCTGATGGCGCTGCCGGTGCAGTTGATGACCGGATGGAGCGTTCTCACGGTGATGCTGCTGACCGGCACCCTTATTACGGCCTACACGGTCATGGGAGGGCTGGAGGCCGTTATCTGGACCGACGTGCTTCAGACGATCGTTCTCGCCATCGGCGGCCTGCTGACGGTCGCGCTCGTCGTCGCAGGCGTGCCGGGCGGGTTCGGCGAGGTAGTGCGGATCGCCAGCGATGCAGGCAAATTCGACTTCGCCGTATCGTTCGACTTCGACCTTCTGCGCGACACGTTCTGGGTGCTGATGCTCAACGGAATCATCGTGAACCTGCAGGGGTACTCGACCAATCAGACCCACATCCAGCGGTACGCAGCCGCGAAGAGCGATCGGAGCGCTATCGGCGCGGTGTGGACGATGGGACTCGGGTGCATCCCGATCTGGCTGCTGTTCGGCTTCGTCGGGTCGGCGATATGGGTATTCTACTCGGTGAACCCGGAGGTTGCAGTTGCCGCGCTCAGG
>CAZSJP010000337.1:0-5856 GCA_964606675.1 uncultured bacterium | reverse complement strand
TCCCCACTGCGGCGAGGTTTGCCGATTCCCCGTCGAACGCTCCGTCCAGGTCGACCACGTGTATCCATTCGGCGCCTGCGTCGGCCCATCTGGCCGCCACGGCACCGGGGTTGTCGTCGTATGTCGTCTGGTCGTCGGCGCGTCCCTGCCGCAGCCGAACGACCCGACCTCCGCGAAGGTCTATCGCTGGGAGTATGTACATCGTGTGAGCCTCGCCCTAATGGTTGCCGTCTCTGAAACCATATAATATACGGGCTTTGGCGGCTCCGTGGCTACCCACGCGCGCGGCGATCGGCCAAGAGTGGCGCCATTGGCTCCGGAACACGAAACAATGCGTTTTTCGTCGACGAAGGAATTGCCGGAAGTGGTCTGAATTAGTATGTTTGAAGATGGAAGATTGTGCTCGCCTTCGGGTGAGGATATAGAGTAGACCGGGAGGAGTATGGCAAGACTGTTATCGGCCCCGTCATCAGGAAGAGTTCTGAACACAAGACTTACCTCACCGTGGCTGCTGGTCTGCCCGCTCATCTTGGCAGCACTCGCATTCTCTTCGGGGTGGGGCCAGCCGCTCGCGGTAGATCTAGATGGCGATGGCGATCTTGATCTCCTCGCGCCCGATCCGGCCGGAAGGCGCGGCTTTGCCGTGCAGTCCGTGGCGGATGTTGGAACGCTCGCGCCTAAGACGGCCGCCGTTACGACGGACTCTCCCCATCTGGCAATCTGCGATTGGGACGCCGACGGACAGCCCGACGTGCTCGTCGTACGCCGCGGGCAGCCGATGTCCCTGTGGATCAACGTCGGGGACAACGAGTTCTCGGAAGACGAGGACTTCGCCCGAGAACTATCTTTCCCCGTAGAATCTGTCGTAGTTGCCGATCTATCCCACTCATCGCTTCCCGGGCTCGTTTGTCGACAGGATTCCTCGACGGTTGTCCGGGTGCTACGGACAGAGTACGGGCCACTCGACGTCACGACCTGGTCGGTCGGAGACGACGGGCCGCTCTCTGTCAGGGATTACAACGCCGACGGCGACATGGACGCCGTGGTCGGACGGCGCCTGCTCTTCGGAGTGTCTTCGGCGTGGGAACCTAGCTGGACGTCGGTCGACTCGGCCGAAGAGACGGCCACGTCGAAACTGCGCCTGGTGGGCACGGAAGGCAACCCTGACGCGATGGGGTCCAGGGTCGTCGTTCGGACGCCCGCCGGCCGGCAGACCTACTGGAACTACTCCCCAACCGATGGCGCGGTAGACATCGCCTTGCCGGACGACTGTGCCGGCATAGAGATCGTGTGGCCGGACGGATCGCACTCCTCCATCGCACAACCACTCGATCGCGCAGACTACGTCGTCAGGGCGTCGACGCCGAGAGCTTCTCTGGAGACCCAGTGGACCGGAGACGACATCGGCACGTACATCCGATGGCGGGTCGACCCGCCGGTCGAAGACTCCGAACGCGGCCTGTGGCGGGTGGCACGATCCGGTCACGTAGGCGATCCGGAGCCGGTAGCGTTCGACGCGTCGGGCCGGAAGATGGAGTGGCGCGCATCTTCGCCGTTGGCCGAAGGAGAGCACGCGATTCTCAGCTACGCGGGCCGGCCGGCATCGATGTGGACTCGGCCATCGGTCTACGTCGAGCACCTGACGATACCGATCGCGAGCCTATCGCTGCCGGACGTCGCCCAGATCGTGGTTGGCGACGGCGACGGCGACGGTCGGCTCGACCTGATCCTTGGCGACCTCACCGGGCGGAGCTTCTCCGCAACCATTCTGCCGCTTCCCGAACACCTTCCAGTCAGGTCGGCACCGTCGGTCTTCAACCCCGAACGCATGGGCCATGAAGCGTGGTGGCGCATCGTGGTCGAGGCGGAGGACGTCGGGCTCGCCACGGTCAACGGCCACTCCGACACAACCGCCGGGGACGGTACGATCGTTGAGGGCGAGAGCGAAGACCCTCTGGCGCTCGATGGCGAGCCGACGGTAGTGCGCCGCGTCATGGCCGACCTCACCGGCGATGGGCGCCTCGACATGCTGGTTCAGTCCAGCGACCGCACGCTGGAAGTGTATCAGGGAACCGACGGTCGCCCGTCTGCGATGCACGTCGCCGAGAGGGACATCGTCATCGGCCCTGCTGGTCCAGGCGACACGGGCACAGTGACAATCGCCAACCCAACGGCAAGCGAGATGATCCTGACCGGGGTCGAAGCGACGGAGGGACTCCAAGCGCCGGTCCTGACGTTTCCCGCCGTGATTCCGGCACACGACACCCTCGCCGTGGCGATTCTGCTCCCGAGCGGCGTGCGCGAGGACTTCGATGGCGAAGTGACGCTGGTGAGCCAGGACCTCGACAGTGGGCGAGTCACGCTCCCGCTGTCGGTGTCGATCGGGGTCTCGCCCGACGCGCCGATGCTGGAGATGTCGCTCGATTTCGGCGTCGTCCAGCGTGACACCGCAACGTCGCGCCTCGTCACCGTACCGTGGGTCCGGCTTCTCCCGGACGCCGACCGCCCCGCGGAGCTCTCTGTTGGGACCGCGGACGCCTCGGTTGAAGCCGACTCGGCGTCGCTCGATACGGTTGGCCTCACTGTGCAGCTCTCGACGCACGCAGTGGGGCAGGTCGATCTCGAGTACCCGTTGCGGCGCGGATCGATAGTGATTTCCGCTACGGTAGTCGACACGGTCGCGCCACCGGCGGTGTTCGCAACGGCGGTCTTGAGCCGCGACAGCGTGACGATCCGGTGGTCTTCCATCGACGCGGCCGACATGGACCACTACGAGGTGCAGTTGCTGGACGACGAGAGTCCGCGAACTTGGCGTGTGGAGGCCGACAGTCAATGGACTGACACGGGCTTGGCCGAGGGCGAGTTGCGCAGGTACACCGTCTATGCGATCGACGTTACGGGCAACTTCGGGCCCGGCGATACCGTCGCGGTACGGCGCCCCGACGAAACCCCTCCCACCGTGCGCATGGAGTCTCCCGCCGACGAGGCGGTGGAGGTCGGGGTCTTCGAACCCGTGACGATAGTAGTGAGGGATTCGGTCTCGGGGATATCTGCCGACAGCTTCGCCGTGTGGATCAACGACCGGCTTCTGTCGCCGGACGACCTCAGCATCGAGGTGGAGGCCAGCCGCTGGACGGCGACCTACTCACCCGACGCGTGGCTGCTCAACGAGACGATCCGCATCGCCGTTGCAGCATCCGATACGTGCGACCCGCCCAACAGCGTGAGGTGGATGGGCACGTTCACAACCGTAGCTGACACGATCATCCCGGACTTGCTGTGGGCAGGGCTGCCTCCCGTGCTCACCGAAGGCACGACGGTAACGGCATCCGTTGCCATGCCGGAGGATCGCGCGCTTCTTCGCGCGAGCCTGATTGTTCGACCGGCGGGCGGGGACGTTTCAGAGACCATCGAGGGCAAAGTGCTCGGCCACGAGGTCGAGTTCGATCTGCCCCCCGCCCTGTGCCCACTATCCGGGTTCTTCTACCAGTGGACCGTCGAGACCGACCGGCGTGCGTACGAGTGGCCCGATGCGTGGCGGTCGTGGGCATTCCCGCTGCCGGAAGACGGTATCTTCTGGCCGCGCTCCGGCGAGCCCGGGCCGGGCCTGTCGTTGCTGTCGATCCCCGTCGACGCCGACCAGATCGATGCGCTGGACCAGATCCGGTCCGACATCGAATCCGGCGCCACGGGAGCCAGGATACACCGCTACGACTCCGAGCTGCAACTGTGGAGCGACGACACCGAGCGCGCGACCGGTATCGGTGACGCAGTAGTCCTCTCATGGGACGAAGCGGCGCCGATCGTCCAGACGGGACAGGGCCGAACGGTCGTGCTCGACTCCGCGATCGAGATCGGACTGAAGCCGAGATGGAATCTAATCGGGCAACCGTTCCCGTACCCCGTTTCGTGGCAGCGCGTGCGCGACCGGAACGCATCGCTTTCGCTGGGTTGGCCATGGGTGACGCGGGACGGGCTGGAGATGAGCGACGTCTGGGACGCGTGGGAAGGCGCATGGGTGTATCTGGACGACACCAGCCCCGCAACGTTGGTCGTTCCGCCCGGCGACACCGTGCTTGCGTACGAAGAAGCGGACGCGCTTCCCCAGTGGCTTCCCGGAACGGATGCTGCCGACGACGATCGCAGCTCGTGCCTGATCTCCATCACTGCATCGAACGAAGCCCGCACGATCCGCGACCTGACGCTCGGTTGGTTCCCGGATGCACAGGATGGCCCCGACGCGATGGACGTTCGTGCGCCGCCGTCTCCCGACAGCGTTCTGGTCGCCGGCTTCTTCCACACGGGCGCGGAGGACAGTTCGGTGCGCTATGCGGTGGACCTACGCGAGAGGCCGGGCGAGGTCTGGCGACTCACCGTCCGCACCATGAGGCGGTCGCCCCTGTTGCTGGACTTCAGCTTCGTCGTGCCGCCGCCGGAAGGGGTGGTCGCGAGCCTGGTAGATTTGGTCACCGGCGACAGCGTGCGCATCACCGACGGCATGTCGTACCGGCTGCTAGACCTTGCCCGTTTCCCGACACGCGAGATGGTCATTCTTGTCGGCGACGAAACGTTCCGCGAGAGCATTGAGACAGAGGAGGTCCTTGCACCAAGCGAGTTCCACCTCTACCCGAACTATCCAAATCCGTTCAACGGGGCAACCAATATATCGTACTCCATTCCAGACCGCCCCGGCGAGTCGCAGCACGTGATGCTGGCAATCTACAACATGCTCGGGCAGCACGTCCGAACGCTGCAGAACACCCGGTCCAGCCCGGGGGTCTATTCGGTCGAGTGGAACGCCTTGGACGACAACGGCCAGCCGATCAGCTCCGGACTGTACTTCTGTGAGATCATCTGGGGAACCGAGCGACGCCTGCAACGCATGATATACCTCCGCTGACGTCGCGACCCATCCACCCGCCCGTAGACCGCACCCAACCAGAAGCGCATCGCGCCGGAGGCCAGGCATGCACAAAGCATTCATCGTGAGTCCGGAGACAGTCGTCGGTGAGGCCCACGCATCGACCATAGTCGACACGCGCGAGGGCGACCTCGTCGCCGCCTGGTTCGGGGGTGCGGCCGAAAGCGACGTGCACACCGCGATCTGGTCGGCGTCGACCGTTGACGGCACGTGGCAGCGCGCACGCACAGTCGCGGACGAGCCAGGCGTGCCATGCTGGAATCCGGTTCTCTTCAGAGAGCGGAGCGGGCGCATCTGGCTCTACTTCAAGGCGGGCAGCAGCCCGGCCGAGTGGTCGAGCTTCGTATGCCGCTCGGACGACGACGCGGCATCTTGGACCACGCCGGAGATTCTGCCGTCGCCGGCCTGGGGCCCCGTGAAGAACAAGCCGATCGAGCTGTCCGATGGCCGGTTCGCGAGCCCGACGTCCATCGAGAGCTATCTCTGCTGGACGGGATGGGTCCACATCTACGATCCGGCGACCGGCGAGGCGGCGATACGCGGCCCGCTTGCAGTGCCGGGGCATCCCAGGGGAGTCATACAGCCCACTATATGGGAGGCAAAGCCCGGTCACCTCTGCGCGTTGATGAGATCGACTCCGCCAATCGGCAGAATCTGCCGCGCCGATTCCACGGATGCTGGCGCGACGTGGTCCGATGCGACGCCGACGCAACTCCCGAACCCCAACAGCGGCATCGACGCGGTGAAGCTCACGGACGGCCGAGTCGTGCTGGTCTACAACCACACAACGGTGGACGACGGCGGCCGGACGCGGATACATCTGGCCGTGTCGGAGGATGACGGCGCAGGCTGGAGCGCTCCCTGGCTGCTTGAGGACGACGGGCGGGAATACTCGTACCCAGCCGCCATTCAGGCGGCGGATGGGCAGGTCCACG
>CAZSJP010000336.1:2395-5866 GCA_964606675.1 uncultured bacterium | reverse complement strand
GGAACACGCCGCCCAAACGTCTTCAGGGGGACGGCCAACATGCATCGTTACCCCATGTTCGCAGACAGAGCGAGCGGCGACTACCGACTCATGCCATGCTCGCCCTGTGTCGATGCGGGCGATCCGGAGGGGCCGCGCGACACGGATGGTTCAGTCGCCGACATCGGTGCGTTCGCGTACCGGGGCGCCCAGCCCGCAGGCGGATGCGGGACGGAGGTCGGCGGCGTCATCCAGGACACGGTCTGGGCAGCGGCGCGGAGCCCGTTCCTTGTGGTGGGCACTGTGGTTGTGCCGGAGAGTACCTCCCTGAGTATCGAGCCCGGCGTGGACGTGCTCTTCACCGTTCCGGTGGCCATGGAGGTGAAAGGTGCTCTGCACGCCCGCGGCACGCCCGCCGACAGCGTTCGCGTCACCGTTGATCGGGCCCGCTTCCTCGCCGGGCGCTACCATAGCTGGCTGGGCGTGCGCCTGTATGGCCACGACAGTAGTTCGTTCAGATACACGCGCATCAGTGAGGCCCGGCCTCCCTACGGCTTCGGAGCGCTGAACCTGGCCGGTTGGGGTACGGTCGCGGACCTCGACCACTGTTCGATCCTGCGGAGCGGTAGTGGCTCCGGGGTTCGGGCCGAGACCAACGCACGTGTCTGTATGACGGCCTGCGACATCACGGCCAACAAAGGGGGGAGCTACTCGGACGGCGGCGGGGTCCTCGTCACGTACACCGCGACGGCGACTCTTGCGGACTGCGCCATCACCGGCAACGAGGGCGGCCGCGGTGCCGTCTCCGTAGAGGGGTCGGCGGAGCTCCGGGGCTGCACCATCAGCCACAACTATGACCGAGGCGTCAGCATCGCAGGCACGGCGCATCTCGACAGTTGCCGCATCATCGGCAACAGCAGTAGTGATGACGGCGGCGGCGTGCGGGTGAGCGGGTACGCCACCCTCGTTGGGTGCACGATAGCCGACAATTCCGCGCCGGATGGGGGCGGGGTAGCTGTCAACGGCCCGACAACCCTCCGCTACTGCCTCGTAAGCGGGAACGATGCCCGAGGCAGCGGCGGCGGGATTCGGGTCTGGTGGGGCGCCCGGCTCTCAGCCACCAACTGCACCATCGCGAGCAACTCGGCGACGCGCGGCTCAGCCGTGTACCTCCGTGCCAGTGAGAGCAGCACCTCGTTGGCGACGATCACGAACACGATCCTGTGGGGAAGTATGGAGTACGACTATCGGTACCCGATTTCCACCGCGCTCGGCGTGACGTACAGCAACTCGCGATACAATCTCCCGGTGCACGGCGACACCAACGGCAACATCAACGCTGACCCCCTCTTCGTGGACCCGTCGGAAGGCAACTTCAGGTTGCTCCCCGGCTCACCATGCATCGACGCCGGCGACCCGAGCAGCCCGCTCGACCCGGATAGCTCTTACGCCGACATGGGTGCTTTCCCATCGCCATACGGCCAGCGGGTATCGGTGAACGAAGCGCAGGAGCCACGGCGCTTCGCCCTGCACCAGAACGCCCCCAATCCGTTCAACCCGAGAACGACGATCCGATTCGAGCTGCCGGCTGCAGGCCGCGCGCGGGTGAACATCTACAACGTGTCGGGGCAGGTCGTGCGCAGGCTCATCGACGAGCACATGCCCGCCGGGTCGCACAACGCGGTCTGGGACGGCCGCGACGACTGCGGCAGACGGGCGGCAAGCGGCGTCTATCTGTACCGTCTCACGAGCGGGAAGCTCACGGCCGTTCGTAGGATGCTACTCGTACAATAACCGCGGGGCGGCTGTTGTACGGCTCGCATGCCGTCGTCGCGGCGATCACGCCCCGATCTGCAACAGGGGCGTAGCGTTGTTCCGTGCCATGACATCCTTGCCCCAGGCGCCCGCCCCGGAGTTGCAGGAGGGAAGCCCCAACGTGCGCGAAGCGCACGACGTGCCGGCCTACTGAACGCTGCTGTGCACTTCGAGCTTCGATAGTGTCACGTCGCCGACCGAGTCGATGACGTCGAGCCTGATCCGGCGCGCCCGTACCGGCGGAAACGAGCAGATCGCTCTGTGGCCGACGGTCAGGCCCTGGTGAACGACGATGGGGCAGTCGTCCCCGTCGACAGCGATCTCGAAGCGCTCGATATGCTCGCCTCTCGTCAGGTCTTCCGCGATCACAACGTGATCGACGAGGAACGACGAACTGGCTGCGTAGGTCCAACTGCTGCCGTCGCGCGCCCAATCGGCAAGGCTCGCCATCGGATCGGCGAAGCGCCGGTCGATCTCGCGACCGAACGCGATCAGGTTGGCTGCGTCCTTGTCGGGGAGCAATCCGCGTCTGTCGGGGCCGATGTTCACCAGCATGTTGCATCCGCGCCCCACGGAGTAGTAGTACATGCCGACAAGCTCGTCGACGCTCTTGATCGTGTCCTCGTCGGCGTCGCTGTAGAACCAGTTTCGCTCGCGCATTCGAGAGTCGCACTCGGCGGGAATCCATGCAACGTGATCGGCCACGCCGTGGCCAATCACGTTGCTGGTCCCTAGCGGCGCGTGGCCGTCCTCGTTGCCGATCCATCGGATGTCCGGATCGCCCATGCCGAACAAGAGGATTTCCGGCTGCATCCGACGAATCTCGCCGACGATTCGCGGCCAATCGTACTCGTGCCCCGCCGATCCGCACCCGTCGAGCCACAGGACGTCGATGGGGCCGTACGGTTCCAATATCTCGCCGATCTGTGCCACGAAGTAGTCGTCGTAGGCCGATTCGTCGTCGTAGGCAGGCGACGCCGCATCGTACGGTGAGTAGTACAGGCCGACAGCCAGGCCGAAGCGCCTGCAAGCGTCCACGAACTCGCGGATCACGTCGCCCTTGCCGCCCTTCCACGGGGTCGAAGCAACCGAGAAATCCGTCGTCTTCGAGGGCCACAGGGCGAACCCGTCGTGATGTTTGGCGGTCAGGACGACATACCTGCACCCGGCGTCGCGAGCCGTGCGCGCCCAGTTGTCGCAATCCAGCGACGGCGGATCGAACAGTGCCGGCGACATGCGCCGATCGTCCATGTCGACCCAGCCCTCGTGGAACGTGCGCAGCCCGAAGTGCAGGAACAGGCCCAATTCCCAATCGTGGTATTCGAGTTGTCGCGGCGTCGGCAGCGGTGTAGTGTTCGACATGATTCCCTCTGAGATCGAGACTGCGTCCGATTCTGTGGCGCAGGCATTCGCCCGCCTGCCCGGACGACGCACGCGTCGTGCGCTGACGCGCACGTAGGAAGTTCCCTTCGGGAACTCCGGGGTGTGTCGCCAACCTGCTGTAGGGACACGGCGTGCCGTGTCCGCCCCGCCATGTTGTGGCGGTAGTTGGCGCGGTGGTGCAGACTCACGCTTCCCGCACCGGCGAACCTATGCACTCATCCCCGATTCCGGCAGCGGTCAGCATCTCCGCCGCGGTATCGAAGTCGATGTCGTAGGTCGCCGAGTGGCAATCCG
>CAZSJP010000336.1:1065-2385 GCA_964606675.1 uncultured bacterium | reverse complement strand
CAGCATCACGCCACGCGCGGTCAGCCCGGCCAGGTACTCGACGTATCGCGCCCGGAAGCTATCCGGATACGCATTGTTGAGCAGCATCGCGGATATGTTGATCTCGGCCGCCGTGTCGTGTTCGATGCACGCGGCGGCGAACTCGTCGTGCATCGACTCCGGTACGCGGGCGAAGTCGTCCAGCCACGGGAACGTCGTGTAGCGGCCGTCTGAGTCCTGCCACGGCCCCATCCACCACCACGGGTGGGCCACGACGTCGACCAGCGGGTGCGTCGCCAGGAACATGTTCTGGCGATGATAGTCCCGGATCACCGTTTGCGGCTCGATCTCGACGTACATCGGCCAATGGGTGCCGGCTACGACGAACTCGATGTCGTACTCGCCTATGTGGTCCGCAGTCAGGCCGATCGCCAGCGCGCCGTCTGGCGGCCCGCCCGCCCTGAGCCCGTACACCGGCGCGTCGTAGTCGTGCGCGGCGATCTCGGCCAGCTCCCACTCCGAGACACAACTGACCTCGATCCCGAACCTGAACCCCGGCGGCGGCTCGGACGCGTCGAACTCGGCCCGCGATGCAGCGATGTCGGGCAGGTTGTACGGCGTATGGAGGTGGTCGGTCAACCCGAAGTCCGCGATGCCCTTGGCTGCCGCGCTGTCGATCAGGTCGCGCACCGTGATGCATGCACTGTCGCACGAGTGCCGGGAGTGGATGTGCCAGTCGGACGTGAGCTTAGGTGCGTCGGTCATCGCGCCTCTCTTCCCTTTTTCGGCGGCTTCTGAGGCAGAGACGCCGCATACGCGTGTCCCTGCCGCAGCCAACCGTCGAACGCCCCGTCGTCGTCCAGCACCGCCTGGGGCACGACGACGTATTCCTTCATCTTCCGACCGGCCGTCGGCTCGAATAGCGACGCCTCGTCGTACGCACCCAAGAACTCCTCGCGGTCGGCCTCGGAGAGCCGCAGGACGATGCTGTCCTGGTGCGCCCCGGTGAACATATTGGTTCCAACGGAGAACGCAGGGCACCCGAACATCGGCTTCTTCTCGCAGTCGAGCGAGGCCGTCTTCGCCTTTATGAACTCGGCCAACTCGGGCGGCACCTTCTTCCACGCCATGCAACGTCTCCGTTCGTCTCCGGCCGGATAGGTGCATCACTGTGCCACGGTTATGTCCGCGAGCCAATCGGCTCCAATCCGTTTGCCGAGTAGGAAGTACTTCCTGTCGGGGTACCAGAGCACTTGCACCCCGTTTCGTGTCGTGAAACTGGCGTACATCGCCATGTCCGTCCGCTTGTACTCCGCGCCAAGCGGCGTGCCTCCGTTGTCC
>CAZSJP010000336.1:0-1055 GCA_964606675.1 uncultured bacterium | reverse complement strand
CCATCAGGAACTTCGGCTCCGAGAACCACACCGGTTGCCTCGCTTCGGTCCGGAACTCGCCGACGGCGCCGTAGATGGGCCTCCGATGGAACGTGGAGTCCCACTGGTTCCACTGCTCGAAGTTGCCGTCGTGGTTGTGATGGAGGAATATGTATCGCCCGTCGTCGAGCGCGTAGATCGGGCACGGGCTGCAAGGATGTAGCAGCGCCTCGCCCCCGTCGCTCCGACGGATGACGTCGGGCTCGGTCCAGGTGCGGCCGGCGTCGTCCGAGACCGAATAGTACGGATTGCCGCGCGGGCTGCGCATCGTGGTGAACAGCCGCCCGTCGGGCAGAGCGACCGTGCTCGGCTCCTGCACGACGCTCACTTCCGGGTGATCCGGGAAGCCGACGCGCAGAGCATCGTCGTCCTTCGCGAACCAATCGATCCCAATTCCGTCGACCGGCGGGTCGTCGTCCAGGTTCGCGAACCGCATGAACTCAACGACGGACTCGGCCGCGGTCCAGTGATCGCGAGGCGGCGTGTGGCGGACCTCCATGCTCACCCATCGAGTGAAGCCGGCGATGTATTTCCCCTCGGAGAGCCGTTGCGGTTTCTGCCAGACGATCCAGTTGGCCGGAACCGATTCGTCGGGATGGTCCCAGATGCTCCTGCGCATCGGGATGACGCCCTCGTCGGACCACGTCACCCCGGCGTCGTCGCTGTATTTGCCCCCCATCAGGCCGGTCGTGTGATTCCATATGTCGTTGACGCCGATGTGCTTGCTGTAGATCGCGTAGATCCGGCCCGAGCGCGAGACCAGCGGGAATCCCCAGCTCGCCATCCCGCCGCTCGCGGGTGGTTCGGGCCCCGCCACAATCGTCGGCGGTTGCCACGTCGCTCCCTCGTCGTCGCTGCGCGAGAAGACTAGCCGCTGGTCCGGCTGGCCTTCCGCGGTGCTCTGGGTCCATACTGCCATCATCGAACCGTCGGGCGTGCCCGGCGCCGCCGGCCCGTCGAACACGAGGAAGTGCTCGTTGCCGGTGTCGTGCATCGAGCCATCCGCGCTCCTCGGC
>CAZSJP010000335.1:0-5887 GCA_964606675.1 uncultured bacterium | reverse complement strand
AGACAGTATCCGATTGATCATGGAGACGATCAAAGAGCGTGATGCGCGAATGCCGAGCCATCCTTCCCTGGTTCATGCTGAGCACTCGTTTCTTCACATTTTCGAAGAAGTGAACGGCAAGAGTTGGGTTCACGGTGAAGTCGTCGCCGATGAAGTTCGGGCCGAAACGGATCCTCGGCACCCATCCCGTGAGCGTTCTCATGCCATGTGTGGGGCCGACGTGGAACAGCTCGTCGGCAGCCGGAGCGCTTTCGATCGTCTGGTAGTCCCGGTCGACCTGATGAGGAAGCTGCACGACCTGCTCGGCCCCCTCAAGCGACAACGAGTATATGCTGAAGTCGTTTGCGTGGTATCCTGCATAGCTGAGCCACGAACCGTCCGGAGCGACGTGCGGGCTGAAAGCGCCACCGATGACGTTGCTGATGCGCTCGGCATTCGGATTTCCGTCGGTGTTCCGGCCATAGGTTCGATCCGCTATGTTGCGCAGATAGATGTTGAAAATGCCGTCGTAGTCGGCGCTATAGACGAACCCTGTGCCATCCGGCAACCACGCGGGGTCGCGTTCGTCGGCGGTCGTCGACAGCAACAGCCTGAAACCCGCACCCGGCGGGTAGAGCACCGTGTCAGGGAATGCGGCCGTGCTGTCGAGAGCATCCCGAACGCTGAAATGGGGACCGTTCGTTCCGATGAGCGCGATATCCCTGTCGTCGCCGTTGAATATGCTGAACAGCAGCGTCTGGCCATCCGGAGACCATTGCGGCGTGTAGAGTTGCGCGAAAGAGTTCGTCTTCTTCGCGAGCGACGACTCGCGTGCGCTCGCCGAACGCCTGTCGTTGGTCAGCCAGCGTACCTCCGACCCGTCGGACCGGATGGTTCCGAGCCTGTTCCCGCCATCTTCGTTGGACACGAAGGCAATCCACTCTCCATCGGGCGAGACCGCCGGATCTCTTGCTCTCAGACGTGACGATATCCTGCGCTCTTCGTTGGTACCCAGGTCGTATACGTACAGATCCAGGAATAGCGTGCCGCGGCCGAACTTCGTGTAGACGACCCGGCTACCATCGGGAAACCACGCGACCCGCCCGAACATCCTTTCGTCGATCTCCTCTTCGTCGCCCGAGGCGAGGTCCAGTATCCGGGGCTTGGTGAGCATGTAATCTTCACGACCGTTCGAGACATAGGCAACGAAGCGACCGTCGGGAGATATCGCTGGGGACCACGCGTAGGTCCCTTCGTCGGAGATCGCCGTTCCCTCGACCTGTGCCCCGACACGTCTGAGTTCCTCGTCGTAATGCTTGCGGATGTGCGTCCTCCACTGGTCGTAGAGGTCCTCTCCCCACAGGCCGATGGTCTGGTTGGTGGCGGTGCTGAACGTGACATAGCCTGTGTTGGCGGCCAACTCGCGTGGCTTATCGCGCCCGAATCGGTCTCCGATGAACCGGGTGAGCGCGTACCCCTGGTTGTACACCATCTCCGACTTGATCCAGTTGTGCGCGAAGACCCCCATGTCGTCGTAGCTCAGCAAGTCGTTTTCGAGAGTCGCAGCGCGCAGTAGCATGTCACGATGTGTATCCCACGATTCACCACCGTGCTCTTCTGACTCGTACTGCGCCACCCCCTCGACCCACCAGCTTGGCGCGACCTGGGAGTATATGGGTATCGAGATCCCGAAATCGGCTATGTCGCTGTTTATGACGCTGGCCTGGATGAGTCCGTAGCGAAACGGATACTTCCGAGCAAGCTTCATCGAGAAGATGTGGCCTAGCTCGTGCACGACCACGTTTCGCAGCCAATTGTGCGTTCCGCGCAGCTGCATGTTGAGGTTCGTGGCGTATATGCCCACCTGGTTCTGGTAGTAGTCGGCGTAGCCGTTGGCCAGATCGAGATTGTCCGTCACCAGTATGTCGATGGGACGGAACTCCTCGTGCAGATCGAAGGCCGTAACGAGCTGATAGAATGCTTCCTCGGCGATGACGGCCACCTGCCTGGCCGTCTCCCGCGCGCCGTCCGCGTAGTGAACCCGGAAATGACCCGCGTCAGTCGTGATCGTGGTCGAGATGGCCGCGCCGGACAGAGACAGTAAGAGAGTTGCGACGATTGTGGCATTCCGCATGCAGTCGTTCCTCGGTGTCGGTTGGGCCTGGTTGCCGACAGCTTCGATGTCGCGATCGGACGGCCCATCGCCGTGCGCCACGGGCGAAGGGCATCTGGCGCGTTCTACAACGTCTATCTACAACGTTTATATGTAAGTCAGGATTCCCGCCGGTGAAAGTGTGCCCGCGGCCGGCTCGGCGCGCGGCTACATGCAACCGCTGCGTCAGTTGCGCTGGCGGATCGCGGGCCCGAACTTCCATAGGTGCAGGACCTGACCCCGGAGAGCCGCAGACATGGCGTCATATCTCGTTGATTCTCAGTCGATTCGGTTACGTCAGAAGCGCGCCGTAGTCTCCGGAGAGGAGGCGCGACACGCCATTAAGGTGGCCCGCAGGCGCGTTGGCGAGGAGATCTGGCTCATCGATGGTTGCGGCACCGCGTACGAGGCGCGCGTCGGCACGATCGGTGACGGAAGGGTCGAGTGCGAGTTGGTCCGCGAGGTGCCTGGCTGGGGCGAGCCCGCGATCTCCGTTACGCTTGCGGCCGCAGCGCTGAAGCATGACAGGTTCGATATGCTGGTCGAGAAAGCCGTGGAACTCGGCGTCGACGCCATATGGCCGGTAGAGACGGCCAACTCCGTCGTCCGCTCGCCATCGGACAAGAAGTTGCAGCGATGGCAGTCGATCTCCCGGTCGGCGACGAAGCAGTGCCGAAGATGCCGGGTCCCGGTGGTCGAAGCGCCTCGCTCGTTCGCCGAACTGGTCGAGCGTGTCGGCGAGTTCGACGAGGCGTTCGTCGCGTGGGAGGAGGAGGCCTCAGCGCGGATCGGCAAGATATCCGGGCCGAGCGTGCTCATCCTCATCGGGCCCGAAGGTGGCTTTCGCGAGAATGAGATCGACGCGTCGCGCGAGGCCGGAATGCAGCCTGTGTCGCTCGGGCCGCGGCGACTGCGGGCCGAGACTGCGGCAATGTACGCGTTGGCGGTTGCGATGCACGAATCGGCGGACGGCGCTCCGGACGCGGCGCTCTAGTTTCGGCCTGCGCGTTCTAGAGCCACTTCGCCAGGAAGTCGAACGCTTTCTTCCCCCAGAACTGGTGCTCGCCCTCGAACACCTCATGTCCCGTCATTTCGGGCTTCCCTAGCACCTGCCACGCTCGGCTGGCCTTCTTGTGGGCATCGGTCGACGCATCGATGGGGAATATGCTGTCTTCAGTGCCGCTCTCGGCGAAGAACGCGCGCGGCGCGATCAGCGCGGCGACATCGTACATCTCGCCGGACTGGATGATGCGTGGGACGAAATTGTCGACGCAGTGCGACATCGCCATGATGCTGTCGCGGAACGAACAGAGGTATCCGCTGGCGAACGCGGCTCTGAATCGCGTGTCGACGGCCGCCGTGAACAATGTCGTCGTGCCACCGCCGGATATCCCCATCACGCCTATCCGATCCGGGTCCACTTCCGGCAACGTTTGCAGATAGTCTGCCGCGCAGCGCGCGTCCCACACACGCAGGCCGATCATGGTCATGCCCACCATAAGCGCATCAAGGCTGGGCACCGAGCACCCCGTGGCTTTCTCGTTCTCGGAGTTGCGCTCGCCGAACGCAAGCTGTTCGATGGCCAGCGCCGCGTAGCCGCGGCGCGCCGCCTGAACCGCGAAATCGGCCTGGTATCCGCCGATGTCGGGGCGAGGCGTACCGTCGTCGTTGAACCCAACGATCGTGTCCTTGCCGGGCCCGTGGCCGGGAAGGCAGACGATGCCCGGTATCTTGCCTTCCATGTTCTTCGGCAGGAGCAGATACGCCGGCACCGACATCAGCGGGCGAGTATTGAAAACGACGCGGACGCGTGTGTAATCGGGGAACTCCACTATCTCTTGCACTTCCGGCTCCAGCGGCACCCTCTCCGCCGGGAAGCCGCCGAGCAGTTCGAGAAGTCGTTCGCGGAACGCGGCTTCCCAGGTCGCATGTTCGGCCGCGGTGGTGGCGCGGTAGCTGAACTCAGGCTCGATGCTTTCGTACACCAATGCCAGATAGGTCATAGGATCGAAGGTTCTGGGCTTGGTGGTCTGGGAGATTTCCATGTTGCGAGTTCCCTCTGCGATGTAGTCAGACGCGCCGTAGCCTACAGCGCCACGGGCTGTCGTTCACGTGCGCTTCTCGATATTGCGTCGATTGCGCTCATCTGGCTGATCGCGTCGTCGGTACCCCACCGGAGGCTTGAATGCCCCGTTACGACCTCGCTGAAATGCCTCACCTGCAGCGAGTACTGATCGGCCGGCGGCACGACGATGGTCTCGATGCGATCATTCCTGTTGACGTTGAAGTACACTTCCTGACCGGGCCCCGGTGTCCACGGCCGCGACATATGTAGCTTGCCGTCGGTCCCGATCACGTCAACACTGTGGCGATAGCTGGTGTTGAAGCTGCAACTGAACTCCGCCAGGATCCCGCTGGGGAACCTCAGCAGCACGCCCATGATCTCGTCGACGCCGGAAGTCTCGTCGTAGTTGGCCACTGCACTGACCCACTCGGGTTCCTCGCCGGCTATCTGCCGCGACGCGTTCAGGCAGTAGCATCCGACGTCCATCAGTGCGCCGCCCGCCAATTTCGCGCTCAGGCGCACGTTCTCAGGGTCCGAGAGGCTGAATCCGAACTCGGCGCGTACGAGCCGTACATCGCCGATCTCGTCGTTCTCGACGAACGTCCGCACGCGCTCCCACTGCGGATGGAAGCGGTACATGAACGCCTCCATGACGGTGTTGCCGGTCTCCTCGGCAACGGCCGCCATCTCCCGCGCTTCGTCGGCATTCGCGGCAAATGGCTTCTCGCAGAGTACGTGTTTGCCCGCTCTGAGAGCCTTGATGGTCCATTCAGCGTGCATCGAGTTGGGCAGCGGGTTGTAGATGCAGTCTATCTTCGAGTCGGCCAGAAGGTCGTCGTAGGAACCGTACGATTTCGGGATCCCCTGGTCCGAGGCATAGTCCGCCGCAAGCTCGGGCGAACGGCTCGCCACAGCGATTATCTGCCCGGAGCCGGACTCGCGGATGCCGGGCATCACTTTGCTGTTTATGCGCGCCGTGCTCAGGATTCCCCACGTGAGATTCTCGGGCATCGTTTCCTTTCTATGCCGGCCCGGTGCTATGCCGGTATGAAGCTCGCCCTCTTCTTCAGCCCGGCGCAGAACGCTGCCAACAGACGTGCGGCGGCTTCGACGTCGTCCAGCGCCAGCATCTCGACCGGCGTATGCATGTAGCGCAGCGGCAGGCTCACCAGGCCGGCGGCCACGCCGGCCCTTGTGAGCTGTATCGCGTTGGCGTCGGTGCCGGTCCCACGCGGTGCGGCTTCCACCTGGACCGCGATGCTCTTGTCATCCGCGGCCGCCATGAGTTTCTCGAAGACGGCCGGGTTGATGTTGGCTCCGCGCGATATGGCCGGACCGTCGCCCATCTTGACGTCGCCGGCTTTGCGCTTGTCCATGTCGGGCGAATCGGTTGCATGGGTAACGTCGACGGCGATCCCCACGTCGGGGTCGACCCCGAACGCGCTCGTCGTGGCGCCTCGAAGTCCGACCTCTTCCTGCACGGTGCTCACCGCGAAAACCGCGGCTTTCAGGTTGTCGCGTTTCTCCGCCACGAGACGGAGAGTCTCCGCCACGACGAACGCGCCGGCCTTGTCGTCGAACCCGCGCGAGATGGCGGCGCCGTTCCGCATGTCCTTGTAGCCGAGGTCGTACGTGACAGGGTCGCCGATCGCCACCAATTCGGCCGCCTCGTCCTTGTCGGCAACCGCTAT
>CAZSJP010000334.1:0-5906 GCA_964606675.1 uncultured bacterium | reverse complement strand
CCGAGGAACATCTCGGTTTCGGTTCTGAGATTGCTGTTCGGATAGGAGAGCAGCAGCCGGCTGAACGCGTCGGCGGCCTGCTGGTACTGAGCGAGTTTGAAATGCGACTGGCCGATCCTGAACAACGCGTGGTCGTCGTGCGCGGTCGCGCCGAACTCTATGCGAAAACGTTCGAACTGCGTGAGGGCGGTGGCGTAGCGCCCGCGCCGGAAATCGCAGTCCGCCAGCATGAATCTGATGTCCGGGATGCGAGGGCTATCGGGGTATTGCCTGAGGAAATCTCGGAGTTGCCGCTCGGCCAGGTCATAGTTGTCACGGCCATATAGCTTTCGAGCGAACGTGTAGTCGTCAGCCTCGCGGCGGCTCACCGGCGATTGTGCTCGGACCGGCGCCGCCGAAGCCAATATCAAGGCCACAAACACCGCTGTGCGGTATACCATGCGAGTCATAAGTCTGAGATGATAGCGGGCCCAAAGGGAGACCAAGTTCGTAGCCGACCAACAGGACAAATGATACGCGTCAGAGTCGTCCTGGCCAAGCGTGCACGGCGCGGCGCGGCGCGATCGGCACCGACTCGCCGCCCTCCGTTTGGTTCCGGCGGGCCGTTCGACGTACGTTTATTGGCTTACTATGCAGCATCGGTGCGGCCGCCGGCGTGCGCGGCGAGCAATCGACTAATCGATATACTGTGAAGGGGTTGTGATGGCTCTGACTGTCGAGAGAGAGACGTTCCTTTCGCCGCCGAACGAGATAAGGCCGGCGCCATTCTGGTTCTGGAACGATCACCTGGATCCGGAGAGGCTGATCTGGCAATACGATCGATTCATAGAGGCAGGTATGGGCGGCGCGTGCATCCATGCTCGGAGCGGCCTCGAGTCGGAGGAGTACCTCGACGAGAGGTGGTTCGCGGCGGTGACGGCTGTCGTCGAGCACGCGGCGAAGCGCGGAACAATCATCTGGCTCTATGACGAGTTGGGATGGCCGTCGGGTACGGCAGGCGGAAGGGTGCTGCGAGAGCACCCGGAGCTTGGCGCCGTGCAGCTGGCGATGAGGGACATCACTCCGCAGAGCGCCGACGAGCTCGCCGACCACACCGATAGCCTCGTCGCCGCGTTTTGCGTCACCAAAACCGACCCGCTGCATGGCACATTCGTCAGGAACGACAGAGGCACGCCCCTGCCCGGGAGCATCACGCTGCTTCCCGATAGGATAGAATACGAGCCGCTGCCGTTGCCCCTCGATCCGTCGGCTTGCATCGGCGAGCGGCTGTTGCTGTTCCGAGTCGGGGGTGGAGGCGGTCTCAACTACCTCGACAAGAACGGCGCCAAGGCGTTCCTGAGGTCGACGCACGAGGAATATTACAAGAGATATTCGGAGCATTTCGGGTCGACCATTACACACAGCTTCATGGACGAAGCGGGCATGTTTGCCGGCGCCTCCGGAGTGCCATGGACCCACGACTTCGCGGAGAGATTTGCCGATCGGAACGGTTACGCGATTGCCGAGCGGCTCCCCGATCTGTTCTTCGACGTGTCGACCTCCGAGACGACGCGGTACGATTTCTGGAGCCTTGCGGCGGACATGTTCCGCGAGGGCTTCGGCGTGCCGCTGAACGAATGGTGCAACGAGCACGGCATAAAGTATAGCGGGCACTATGTGTTCGAGACCACGCTGAAGGAAGCGACTCGCGAACTTGGCTCGACGATGCCGCTCTACGAGCACCAGGGCCTGCCGGGCATCGACATCCTGGGCAACGACTTCTACAGCCTGCGGTTCTCACCGGAAGATTACGGCTTCTACTCGGTGATGGTGAAACAGGCCGCGTCGGTCAGCCATCAGCTCGACCTGGGCGGGCTGATGTCCGAGAGCCACGGTGTGGGCGGCCACGCACTGGGTCCCGAGGGCATGCAGACGGTCAATAACTTCCAGATGGCGCTCGGCGTAACGTTCGTGGCTCAGCACGCGCCGTTCTACAGCATCCGTGGCAAGCGGAAGCTGGATCATCCGCCGATCATCGGCTGGCAGCAGCCGTACTGGCCCTTCGTCAAGAAACACATGGATACCACGAGCCGAACCGGCTGGCTGCTCGGCCAGGGGCAACACGTCTCGGACGTGCTCGTGATTCACCCATCCGCCAGCATGCAGTCATCGTACCGGCATTTCCGGGCGGTGGCCGAGCACAAGGCCGAGAACTACGTCTTCGATGCCGACATGCCGTTTGAATTCATCGACAAGCACATCAACCTGTTGACGTGTGCGCTGCTTGATGCTCAGATCGATTTCGACTTCGGCGACGACGTGATCATGTCTCGCCACGCCGCGATCGAGGACGACACGTTCAAGGTCGGCCAGATGCGGTACCGCATCGTCGTGATGCCGCCTTCGACCAACGTCCGCTCGACGACGCTCACGCTCCTGCGGGAGTTCGCCGAAGCCGGCGGGAAGATCTTCGTACTGGGGTCGGCGCCGCATCTGGTAGACGGCCGCCCGTCGGACGAAGCGCGACGATTCTTCTCGGAGTCGGCAGAGCGGTTCATGGACGGTGTCGACATGTTCGACTATGGCCCGGCCGCGGACAGGCTGACGGAACTTGGCGCGCGTACGGTGACCATCCGAACGGCCGACGGCGACGACGCCCCGACGATCAAGGTGCATCGCCGCGCCTGGGACGGGCGCGAGGTAATCTACGTGGCGAACATCTCGCGCGACCCGGTCGAGGCCCGGCTGTCGTTCGAGTGCGACCTCGACGGCACGGTCGAGGAATGGGACCTGAGCACGGGCGGCGCTACGGCGATATCGCCGTGCGTGGCGTCCGATGCGGTCGACCTCGACCTGAAGTGGTGGCCGCGCCAGGCGCGGGCGTTCGTTTGCGTGCCATCGGGAGATGCGTGCAGCGCAGTCGCGCCGGCCGTCAAGCTTACGGACCGGGGCAGGCTTGCCCCCGAGTGGTCCGGCAAGCGCACCGGGCCTAACGTGTTGCTGCTCGACGCCTGCCGATTTGTCGAGGGACAACGGATCGGGGCGTTGCGGTCGGTGTCGGACGCACGCTCGGATCTGGCCGGGTCCGGAAGCGACGCTCCCAGCCGACTGACAGCAAGGTTCCCATTCAACGTATCGAAGTGCGACCCCACGGAGAGCGCGTGCGAGGTCGCCGTCGAATTCGGCAACGACCCGGGCATGAGGTTCAACGGCGAGGCCGTGGCGATAGCGAGCAGCGAATGGGTGATGGACCCGGCGGTTCGCAAGGTCGCGCTGCCACCTCTGCGGGCAGGAGAAAACGCTCTCGACGTCTGCGGGCAATACGACACGCCCACCGACTTGGAAAGCCCATGGTTGTTGGGCGATTTCCGGGTCAGCACGGCCGATAGCGTGGCGTTCGTCGTCGAACGAGACGACGGGCCGATCGGTATCGGATCATGGCCGTCGATCGGGATGCCTTTCTACGCAGGGACCGTCACGTACACCGCCTCAGTCGAGATCGATTCGTCCGAGCAGCGCGTCATGCTGGACATCTCCGGCCTGGCGGGGTCGGCAGAGGTCCGAGTCGGCGGTCGGGTGGTGGACCATGTTCTGTGGCCGCCGTACCGGTGCGATCTGACCGGGCACGTCGTCGCGGGCAAGAACGTGATCGAGATCGAAGTGGCGAATACGCTGCGCAATCTGTTCGGTGCGCACTTCAACTACGAAGAGTCTCGGCGCGCGGGCATCTCCATCGCGTCGTACGCGGGCTTGATCGGGCAGAAGAAGCAGTTTGTGGATTACGGTCTGCTGAAGGCGCCGGAGCTGGTCTTGTCCGAGGTCGGCTGAGTCACTGGTCGTGGAATCCGCCGAGGGACGCCCGCACTCGTGCATTCGCCGCGAGGCTGCGCGCAGGTGGCCATCGAGCATGCATCTGCCCTGCACTCCCGTCGGGCTGGGCACGCCGGGCGTCGAGCGATTGCTTTCGGTCGGAATAGGTAGTATCTTAAGAGGATAGCGAGTGGGCCGTCAGCTCACTCGTTTGCTGCTATAGAGGGCACGTGTGAACACTGTTGACGACTCGGTCGTGGAGCTGGCCGCCAGAGCAGTTGATGCCCTGGGGGTCGAGCTTCTGGAAAGCCGCTGGACTGGCTCCGGGAGCTCGCGATGTCTTCGTCTGGTCGTCGATGCGCCAGGCGGAGTCAACGCCGACACGTGCGCCGCCGCCAGTAGGCAATTCGACTTGGCCTGGGAGGCGGCGAACGGCAGGCCGCGGGACTTCTCGATTGAGGTCAACTCGCCCGGGCCGGATCGTCCTCTGGCAACCGAGCGGGACTTCAATCGTGTGAAAGGCCGCTGGGTGGAGGTTGAGTACAAGCAGGGCGAAGAGACTATATCGATGACAGCAGAGGTCGCCGAATGCGGACCCGATGCTCTGACCTTGTCGGGTTTCGAGGAGCCAGTTCTGGTTCCGCTGGCGGGTATACAACGCGCAAGGATCGTGTTTGCCATCGGCAAGCCGACCCCGAAGCGCACGGTACGGAGAAGCAGGCGCCCATGAACAGGGAAGACGTGCTGGAGGCACTCCGCCAGATCGCTCGTGAGAAGAGCGTGACGATGGACTTGGTTATTGACACGCTCGAGGAGGGTTTGCTCTCGGCGGCCCGCAAGAAATTCGGCACGGCCGACAACATAGATGTCGAAGTGGACCAGAACACAGGCGAGATCACTATCTGGGCACACAAGGCCGTCGTTGACGCGATAGAGGACCCGGCGCTCGAGATCACTCTCGAGGACGCCAGGAAACTCGACGGCGATGCCGAGGTCGGCGAGGGCGTGGCCGAGTCTATTCCCTTCACTGCTTTCGGACGCATGGCGATTCAGTCGGCGAAGCAGATGCTCGTTCAGAAAGTGCGCGAGGCCGAGAGGCAGCGGGTCTACGAGACATTCCACGAGCAGATCGGCGAGATTCGCATCGGAACCGCTCAGCAGATACTGCGCGGCGATGTGATCGCGAACCTCGGTCGCGCCGAGGGCGTTCTGCCCACCGGCGAGCAGATTCCGCGGGAACGTTTCCGCCAGGGAGACACGATACGAGCCTACGTGAAGGACGTCCTGCGAGAGACTCGTGGCCCACAGATCATTCTCTCTCGCACGCATCCCGGGTTCGTGGAGCGGCTGTTCCAGCTCGAGGTGCCGGAGATCTACGACGGACTCGTCGAGATCATGGCCGTCGCGCGAGACCCAGGAAGCCGGGCGAAGATCGCCGTCACGGCGCACGACGATCGCATCGACCCTGTTGGCGCGTGTATCGGGCCGAAGGGAAGCCGCGTTCAGGCGGTTGTGCGCGAGCTGAACAACGAGCGCATAGATATCATCGAATGGTCGCACGATGCGACGGTGTTCTTCATGAATGCGTTGGCGCCCGCAGAGATCGTCCGCGTCGAGATGGAGCTGGAATACCGCACCATCGTCGCCGTTGTAGAAGAGGATCAGCTTTCGCCGGCGATTGGCCGCGGCGGGCAGAATGCTCGGCTCGCGGCGATGTTGACCGGATGGCGGGTCGAGATTCTCTCGCAGCCGCAGTACGAAGCGCGAGCCGACCAGCAAGGCACCTTGAGAGCGTTGGTGGAGCAGCTGCCGGACATTGCCGCGGAGCATGCAGAGGCGCTCAGGCAGGCCGGCATCGTGAGCGCGGACCTGCTCCTGGCCCATTCGGCGGTCGACCTTGCCGAGATGACGGGGCTTCCGCTCGATCTCACGGCACAGTTCCTCGACGACGCTCAAGACATCACCGACGATCGGCGCGCCGAGTACGCCGAGCGCATGGATATCACGGTCGAGCAGGCGTGGATGGACCTCGCGACATTCGTTGCCGAGCCACCCAGAGCCAGCGACAGCGAACCGGTTGCGGACGGCCAGACCTAAAGACGGTTTCGGCCACGCAG
>CAZSJP010000333.1:0-5917 GCA_964606675.1 uncultured bacterium | reverse complement strand
TATCCGCCGCGTGCTCGAACACACGGGCGAATGGCCGTTGGAGCGGTATTTCCCGCCCACCGACGAGACGTGGAACGGGCCGGCCTGGCACGACCTCAACGCCGGCGCGATTCGTGGCAGCATCGCATGCATGCCCCGCGACGACGACATGGATTACACGCTACTCGGTCTGCTGATTCTGGAGAAGTACGGCTGCGGCTTCAGCACGCGGAACGTCGCCGATGAATGGCTACTGAGGCTGCCGTACCACTGCGTGTACACGGCTGAACGCGAAGCATACCGCAACCTCGTGCTCGGCCTGGAGCCGCCGGACACCGCGACCTGGCGCAACCCGTACCGTGAATGGATCGGGGCGCAGATTCGGGCAGACATGTGGGGCTACGTCGCCGCCGGCAACCCGGAACGAGCCGCGGAACTGGCTTGGCGCGACGCCGTCCTCAGCCACGTAAAGAACGGCATCTATGGCGAGATGTGGATGGCCGCGACGATAGCCGCAGCGTTCGTCGTGGACAATCCCGGCGATGCCATCGATATCGGCCTGACGGAGATCCCAGCCGACTGCCGGCTGGCAGAAGCGGTACGCGATACCGTCACGGTGTGCAAGACCAGCGCAGGCTGGCGGCAGGCGCTGGACGGCATAGTGGAGCGGTACGGCCACTACCACGGCGTGCACACCATCAACAACGCGGCGCTGGTGACGCTAGGACTGCTGTGCGGACAAGGCGACCTCGGTCCGTCGATCTGCGCGGCGGTCGCCGGTGGTTGGGACACCGACTGCAACGGCGCGTCGGCAGGGTCGGTCATCGGAGCGATCAGAGGCGCCAACGGGCTTTCGTATGAATGGGTGGGGCCGCTTGGCGACACGCTTCTGACCGCTCTGTCGGGCCACAGCGAGCCGGTCGCGTTCACGGACCTTGCCCGCCGGACGCTGGCCCAGGTCCATGCCGCCAGGTAGGTTGCGCACGGGCTTGTGAGGCCCGGAGACGGAATGAGAACGGGCTGGGCCGGATTTGCCTCCGACTCAGCCCGCTTCCGCCATTCCTGGTCTGTCGGCCACCCGACTTGCTTGTCGGCAGCCCGCGCTAGCCGTTGGCCTTCAGGATCCCGAGGAGTTCCTTGATGATCTTCGGCGCTTTGGGTTTCGACACCTGACACGTACCGGCGCCCCGGTGCCCGCCGCCGCCGTAGTTAATCAGCAGCTCGCCGATGTTCGTGTTGCAGGTCCGATTCAGGATACTGTGCCCGAGGGATATGACTACGGCATCGCCGCCGTGCCCTCTGAAGATGTTCATCCAGACGTTGGCCTTCGGGTACAGTGCGTAGATCATGAACCGGTTGCCGACGGGCCTCTCCTTGAGACGGCGGAAGTCGGTGATGACCACGTTGTCGTCGGTCTTCGACTGCTTCCGCAGCGCCTTCTGGAAGTTGTTCTCGTTCCGGAGAATGGCTTGAACCTTCTCTTCGACCTCCGGCATCGCCAGGACGTCTTCGATCGGGTGCACCTTGATCCAGTTCAGCAGATGCATGAAGTACGATCTGAATGCTCCGCCGAGGCCCGTGCGCGGGTCGAGCGTGTACGACAACAGCACGAACCGCCGAGGATCTACTATGTCGCCGAGGGTAAGCTGCGCGGCATCCACTCTGTCGGACTCGGATACCAGCTCTCCGAACCTGTTCAGGTTCGGGTTGTCGTAGTGCTCGAACACCAACCGAGCGGCGCTCGGCGCCACCCCGTACTTGCCGCTATACTCGCCCACTTCCTGGACGTCGTCATATCCAAAATGATGATCGAACCACAGTCCGCAGTTCGGATGGTAGGGAAGATTGCAGATGATGTCATCGTCAGTGACGGGAACCTTGCCGTCCTGCATGTCTTTGGGATGAACCAGTTCGATACTGTCGACCTGTTCCATCGACGTGACCAGTGTTGCACAGGTCAGTCCATCGAGGTCGCCGCGGGTTACTATTCGCATGGTCAGGAGCCCTCCGATCTGCAACTGAGCGGCGCTGCCCTCTGAGCCAGCCCAGTCCGCGGGGCACGCCAACGTGTACTATGACCTCCAAGTGCCCTTAAGATAGCTCGCGAAACAGGGCTGTCAAGCTTCGGGAGTCGCAGTTCGGTACCCGCGCCACGCTCCCTTGCCACAGGCGCCGGACCGGTGGCGAGGGCGAGGCCCCACTGCGAGGGGGGTGGTCGGTGCCGGTAGTCGCGGCTCTCCGCGCTACCCAGTAGGCGTCCTAGGGGTCGCAACGTTACGAGCCGGAACCACGTCGCTACGTGGCCCCGGCTCGTCGATCCGCCATGCTTGCGCTATCGTCTCGCTACTCCGAGCCTTGTCAGAGGGTGACTCGCACACCGAAACGATACGATCTCGGATTGGTGTACTGGACCCACTCCCTATCGGGCGATATGGGCGCATGCCAGTTTCCACCGACGTCCTTGTAGGGCCTCGTAAGGACGTGCCACGTCGATTCGTCGTTGTACTCGAGGTCGGTCTCGCCGCCCTTAGTCCTGCGATCGATGATGTACTCCGTGAATGTCCCGCCACCGAGTCGGTTGCGCTTGGTGTTCCACAGATTATTCACGTCCACGTAGAACGACGCCGATCTGCCACCCGGCAAGTCAACCAGCTTCTGGAACTTGAGGTCGGTGTTCCAGTAGTCCACCGCCTTCATGATGTACGAGTCGGGCAGCAGCTGGCGCGCCACGTTGTCCGGGTTGTAGATGACTTCGCCTCCCTCCGACCACGTCTGGAGGACGCTCAGGCTCCATCCACCCGCGATGGGTCCCCAATCGAGCGGCGACCGTACGCCGGCCAAGCCCTGGAAATTGTCGGGCGAATTACTCGTGACCGGCTGAGCCGGCCATATCCTGACCGCCGCCAGGGGGTCGTTCGACAGCGACTGCCATCCGACCTGCCCCCTCTTGCTTGAGACGTAGTTGTAGGTCGCCCAGCCGAACAGCATGCGTCCCTGCATTCTGGAGAGCTTGATCTCAAGTCCCTGCAAGTCTTCGTAGTTGGAGTTGCGATAGCTCTGGTAGATCTGGCCGCCCGCCGGACGCACGGCCATGTTGGATACCTGGTCGGTGTTGAACTTGGCGTACGCGCGGAGCGTGACCAGAAGACGCGGGGCCGTAAGCACCTGCTCGACGCCCACCTCGTACATTATCGTCTTCGGCGGCCGCAGATCCGAGTACGAAACGTCGCGGGTTGTCGCCTGCGGGTGGCCCATCGGGCTTTCGAAATACGCCAGGCCGTACATGTACTTCGCTTGCGCCATGTTGTAGAAGTGGCCGTAGTTGAAGAACAGCTTGGCCGTCTCACTCACGGGGTGCGCGATACCAACGCGCGGCGAGAACCGCCAGTGGGTGTTGGCTTCGCGCTGCGGTATGTGCCCCTTCAGCTCACTGGACGTGATCGGATCGTCTGGGAAGCTCAGAGATTCGACGGGGACCCCGAACGGCAATCCGCTGCCCGGGTCGACCGGCCAGGCGCGCGATCCGTCGACTAGCAGCAGACTGTCCAGAATGTCGGCGCCGAACAGCCCTTGGTGCCAGTAGTTGGTGTCGAATATGTTGTCCGGCGTGTACACCGGATGCCCGGGGTCGAAGTAGTCGGCGCGAGCGCCCGCGTTGATCACCATGCCCTGCGACTCGAACTTGTCCTGCAGGTAGAATCCTGCGATCCGCGGCTCGGCGATGTAATCCCTGGAGCGGTTGCCCGACCAGTCGATGCCCACCCAGTCGAAGTCTATCGTGCTGGCGTTGAGCTCGCCACCCGCCTTCAGCGTATGGTCGCCGACCTGATGGGTCAGGTTGCCGCGCAGAAGTGTCGTGGTGGATTTGTGATGGAACGTCTCGTAGCGATGGCCGCCGATGTTGATCGTGCCCGAGAGGTCCTTTATGTCGCCCTTGACCCATCCCTGCGGCGATACCGCGCGAACGGTGTCGACCAGGTTGCCGTCGGCGTCCCTCAGCTCGATGTCCTTGGTGATGAAGGTTGTCGCCGTCCTATCGAGGAGCGTCGCCATCTCGTCGATCCTGTACGGTCCGGGCCAATCGTACGGACTTCGTGGCACCACGTTGTCCGCCGTCACCTGCTCGGGTCTGGTAGGATAGTAGACCAGATTAACCTTGGTCGGGTCGGCCGGGTTCATCACCTCGACGTAGTCTCCGTTGTCGTCGAGTTCCCACTCCGGCAGCGGCTTCCAGATATACGTCAGCTCCGAGATAAGCTGGTGCAAGAAGCCGTTGCGGCCGCCCATGGCGTACGAGTTGGAGGGGCCGTAGCTGCCCCCGAAATCGGTTGGGTCCGCACGTGGCGGCTCGCGGCCCTGGTCCCACTTAGTCTCCAGCCGGCTCAGCCCCATCTCGACGAAAGTCTTGGGGTCGATGGTGTAAGTCAGCGAACCGCCGATCTGGTTGTAGTCGCCATTGAGCAGACCGTTGTACGACATGTTGACCTTGTTGTTGGGGCCGTTCTCGGCGTTGCCATCAAGACTCGCGATCAACTGCCCTGGGTCTCTCAGTGCGCCCGGGTCGCCGCCCTTGACGCCGCCTCCGCCGGTCAGCCCCAGTTCTTCAGCCGGCGGCTGCGCCGCGCCGGTGGATCGGTTCTCGCCAACCAGATAGCTCAGCCGGAGCTTCAGCCGGTCAATCGGCGTCAGGGTCAGTTTGAGGTCTATCGTCTGGTCGGTGTAATAGGGACGCAAGGCGGGCACGGGAGTCATCTTCTTCGCGTAACTATAGCCGGCAACAATGCCGCCGAGGCGATTCGGCAGCGCCTGACCAACCGAGAGGTCGATATTCCAGTCCGGCTTGTCGCTGTACTGCCACGACTCCTCGTTCATGTTGGCTTCCCACTGCCAGACCTCACGCATGTGTTCCGGCGTCCAGTCGTACTTGCTGAACCCACCGAAGAACACAGACTGCGAGGCGCGAGTCTGCCAGCCCTTCCAGATCTCGAACTGAGGCTTTGCATTCCACCATAGCTGCTGGAACGCGGTGTCGCCCCATGTTTCCTCGTAAAGATCGGGCCAGTAGACCTTGCCGATGTTGTCGAGCGGAGCCATGGCGATGCCGTGACCTGTATCGACGACGCGGTTGCTGTCGGCATCGAGAACGTAGCCTTGCGCGTCTCGCTTGGGCACCTTCGCACCCGTGATCGCCGGATCGGCAAGGAGTCTGTAGTCGTATTGCTCCGGATCGTACGCTCCCGGCCCGAAATGCTTCCGGGAAACAGGAGTGCGGCTGTAGACGACCGATGCCCACGGCACGCCCCAGCCTCGCTCCGTGCCGTCCTTGTAGACCGCATTGACAACGCCCGAACGCATGTTGCCGTATTCGGCGTTGAACCCGCCCGTCAGCAGTGTGACCTCAGCCACAAGCGTAAGGTTCAGATGTGTCAGGCCCTTGCTGGTCAGCGCATCGGTCCTGTCCATGTCGTCGACCTGGAACCGAATCTCCTCGGCGCCGCCACCGCGAATCCTGAGTTCGTTATCCTTGGCGACGCTCACGCCCGGCTCGTACGCCATGTAGTCGAGCACCTCGGCCACTGGCGCATCGGCTACCTGCGCCGCGCCAATGATAGTCTGCGACGACGTTACGTCGGCCTCGATGGGCGGGCGCTCGGCCGTGACGAGCACAGCGTCGACTTCTACCGCCTCTTCCGACATCGAGAAACTCACTTGCGCCGTGCGGTCGGCGTTGACGCCGACTGCCGTGATCGTCACGGTACGATAGCCGATGAGCTGAGCGCTAACGGCATGGCTGCCGGGCGGCACCTGCAGGATGATGAACCGACCGTCGGCGTCGGTGCTGGCGCCGAGACGAGTGCCGTCGACCGTCACTCCGACGCCGGGAAGCGGACCGCCCTGGCTATTCGTGACGGTTCCGGTGATCTTGCCGGTCGTCCCC
>CAZSJP010000332.1:0-5931 GCA_964606675.1 uncultured bacterium | reverse complement strand
CTCCGCCGCCATGGCCAGGTCGCCCTCGTTCTCGCGGTCCTCGTCGTCCACCACCAAGACCATCCGCCCGGCCGCCATCTCGGCGATCGCGTCCTCAATGCTGTCGAACGTTGGCTCCGACTGCTCGTCGCCGTCGTCCCTGCCGTCGTCTCTGGTAATCTCGTCGATCATTCCAATCCTTCTGGCCGCAGCCATCACCCGGCTGCATGGAAACCTGCGCGCGCCAGCAGCTCATCGGTCGTGTTTCCGGTGTCCGACCGCGGAACATGCATCGCACGCTCGGCGTATTTCGCCAGCACGTCCGTCTCCAGATGAAGCAGATCGCCGGGGCGCCTCTCTCCGAGAGTGGTGTTGGCCAGCGTGAAGGGTATCGCGGCAACACCGAACGAGTCGCCATCGACGTCCGTCACGGTCAGGCTGATGCCGTCAAGGGCTACCGAGCCTTTCTTCGCAATCTGACCGGCCAACTCTCGTGGCAGGCCGAGTCTGATCTCGGCGCCGTCGCCCAGATCCCTCCGCCCTACCATGCGAACGACTCCGTCGACGTGCCCCAGCACCCAATGTCCGCCCAGCCGCGATCCGACGGCGAGCGATCTTTCAACGTTGACTGGCCGCCCGAGGTGCCACGACCCCACGTTCGTCAGGCGCAACGTCTCCGGCACGGAGTCGAACGTGAACGTCCGATCGTCGAACGCAACGACCGTCTGGCACACGCCGTCGATTGCCACACTATCGCCCAGGCGCACTCCGTCGTCGGCCGATCTATCCAGTATCGCCGGCGCGCAAACCGTCGTGCGCCTGATCTGCCCGTTGTGCCCAACGTCGACTACCTCGCCAACTGTTTCCACGATGCCGGTGAACATCACGCATCCCCCAACAGCCCGGTTAGGCACCAATCGTCTCCGACGCCGCTCATCTCAGCTTCGCGCAGGCGAAGAGACTCGCCAACCTCATCGACCGCCAGATCGCGAACGGCCGGCGTGCCGCTGCCGAGGACCATCGGCGCAACGAATACCGCGACCCGGTTCACGAGGCCAGCGCGCAGGAAACTCGTCGCCACGGCCGGCCCGCCTTCAACGAAGACGCTCTGCACGTCGATATCGGCCAGCGCGCCGAGGACGCCGGTGAGGTCGTGCGGAGAGCCATCCACCCGCAGCACGCGAACGCCGCGATGCTCCCAGGCGTCGATCTTGTCGGCATCCGCGCCTGCGGAGCATACGATCACTGCGCCGTCGGAGTCGGCCAGCCTGGCATCCTCGGGCAATCGCAACGACGAATCGAGCACGATGCGCGACGGCTGCCGACCGTCCACCATGCGAACGTCGAGCCCCGGGTCGTCCGAGGTGGCGGTGCCAATGCCGACCAGAACGGCGTCATGCCACGAGCGCAGCCGATGGGCATGCGTCCGCGCCGCCTCGCCGGTTATCCAGCGAGATTGCCCGGATCGCGTTGCGACCTGTCCGTCGAGAGTCTGCGCCCATTTCAGCGTGACCCACGGCCGCCCGGTCTGCTTCCACCAGATGTACTGCTCGTTCAGCCGGCGCGACTCCGACTCGCAGAGACCCACGTCGACTGCGATCCCGGCCTCGCGCAAGAGAGCGATGCCCCGCCCGTCGACCCGAGGGTCGGGGTCGGTATGGGCGCATACGACGCGGGCGATGCCGGCTCGTAAGACGCGCTCGGTGCACGGGGGCGTACGACCGTGATGCGAGCATGGCTCAAGGCTGACGTAGAGATCGGCACCGATGGCGAGGTCTCCGGCGGCATCGAGCGCGCCGACCTCGGCGTGAGGCAGGCCTGCCCGCGCGTGGAGACCCTTTCCCACCATGCGACCGTCTTTGACGACGACGGCTCCGACCATGGGGTTGGGCGAAGTCCATCCACGCGCCTCGGCCGCCAGGTCGATTGCCATCCGCATCCAGGATTGCTCGGTGGTAGGGTCGGCGGTCATGCGAAGTATTCCGCGGTGTCCCGTATATTAGTACCGCGTCGGCTATGACGCCGGCGGCACAGACTATCGGGGCGTTGGAGAATCGGGGGCCGCGCGTACTACGCGTGTATATGAGGCCACACCGGCTTCCCCTCTCATCCGGACTGTTACCGTCGGCACCGGAATTGCACCGGTTCAGGCGAACGTCTGTGGAACGTCTGCGCCTCGCGGGCTCTCACCGCCGGTCGGGAATCGCACCCCGCCCCGGGGAATCGGTTACGCAACGAAAGTTAGCGCCACGTCGGTGCGTCGTCAACGAACAACCGAGCTTCACACGCGGCACAGCGGGCACGACGCGCTAATGGACAGCCACGTATCAACGGGGATAGCAATGCCGGAACCGACAGCAGACCTGATCTGGCTAACGGGTCTCGCCGCGGAAATCGAAGAGCGACTCGTCGGGAGGAAGCTACGGCTATGGCGCCGCAGCGGCCGGTATGAGTGCTGGCTCGACGCCGGGCCGGGCTTCTCATGGATCGCCGAGCTTGCTCCAGGTTCCGGCAGGTTGCGCAAGGCGCGCGAAGGCGAAGTGCCGCAATCGGACGCCGAGCCGCCGTGGCGACAGTGGGGCGGTAGGCGAGCCGACGGCGCCGAAGTGGTTGGCGTCGGGGTCGCCGGGGCCGATAGAGTGCTCGCGATATCCCTTCACTGGAAGACCCGGTTGGGCGACGACACCCGATCTGAGCTGCTGATCGAGCTGGGCGGACGGCACACCAACGCCGTGCTCGTCGCCGCGGATGGGCAGATAGTCGACGTGATCCGCCCCGTAGGCGCCGGGGCGAACCGGCAGCGACAGATCCTGCCCGGGCGCACTTACGTCGCACCGCCGTCTCTCGGCCGGGTGCGATTCGACGAGCCGTGGCCATGGACCGAGTGCGACGACCGGTCAACGCTTCGGCACATGTCCGGGTCGATCTTGGCCATGAGCAAGCCCTGGGCGAGGGAACTGTGCCACGGATGCGACGTCGATCCCGATACGTTGGCGAGCGACGTGCCGCCGGCGAAGCGTAACGCCCTCCATGCGGCCGCCGGCGCGATGGTGGCCGAGCCGACACCATGCGTCGTCGTCGGCTCGGACGGAGCCGCGGCGGATCATCTCGGGTTTGTGCCGAGGCATCTGCCGGAGGAGTCGGTCAGAGCCGCATCCTGTTTCGCAGATGCCATCGATGCCGTGTGGGAGCAGCGAAGCCGGGCCGGCACCGAGAGTCTGCACAAGACGCACCGGCAGGCCGACGTTCGGCAGCAGAAGCGACGGCTCGAACGACGCCTGGAGAAGCTGGCCGCCGACCTTGCCAAAGCCGATCAGGTGGACGGCCTCAAGCACAGAGCCGACCTCATCAACGCTCATCTCTCGCAGATCCCACCCGGGGCCGCGGAAGCGGTGCTCACCGACTGGTTCGATCCCGAGCAGGCGACGATCACCGTGGCTCTCGATCCGACGGTCGCGCCGGCCGCCGAGGCCGAACGACTCTACTCGCGCGCGCGCAAGCTGCGAGCGAGCGTGCCGCACATCAAGACGCGCCTGGCGAGCGCGCGGAAGCAGTTGACTAGACTCGAAGACGCCGAATCGGAGGGCGAAGGACCGACCGGAATGGAGACAGACGTACCGTCCGAGCGCGCAGAGCCGAAGGAGAAGTATCCGGATAGCATCCGACCCCGCAGGTACCGGACGCGCGACGGCAACTGGCTCGTGCTCTGCGGGCGAAACAACAACGAAAACGACACTCTGTCGTTGAAAGTCGCGGCCGCGGACGACCTATGGTTCCACGCGCACGGGTGCCCCGGGTCGCACGTGGTCCTCAAGCTGGAGGGCCGCGCCGACAACCCAAGCCGGCAAGCGCTCGCCGAGGCCGCCGCGGTGGCCGCGTACTGGAGCAAAGCGCGAGGTGCGTCGAAGGTCGGCGTCAGCTACGTCGCGGCGAAATACGTCACGAAACCGCGAGGCGCCAAGCCCGGCACGGTGACGATCCGGCACGAGAAGCTCATCACCGTACCGCCGGCGCTCCTGCCGCTGGACGATCGGGCGGAGGGCTGAGCACGCCGTGTCGTTCCGTTCGGCTGCATTCGCCATCGCCCGTTGGGTGGGCATCGGAATCCTCTCGATGGCCGGCCTCGTGTCCGTTGCGTACGTGCTGGCGACGACACCCATGGGCCTCTCGTGGCTTGCCGAGCGAGCGACCCGATATGCCGAGTCGTCCGCCGATGTCCGCGTGAGGATCGGTACTCTAGACACAGACCTCTACTCCTACCTCAGCGTGCATCGCGTTTCCGTCTTCGCCTCCGACAGCAGCGTGGCGATTCGGGCGCGACGGCTGCAGGTCGACCTCGACCTGTGGCGGCTCATCGCAGGCACCCCCGAAGCGATCGAGCGCCTCGAAGTCGACAGCCTTCTATTCATCGTCGCGGGTCCGTCCGACGATACGGTTGCCGTAACGTGGTCGGTCAAGCCGCTCGCGCGATACATTCCGGCGGCCGTGGAGGCCCGCGCCGTGAGGGTGCGCTTCCCTTCGGCATCCGGCCCTTCGTCGGTGTCGTTCGTGCGCGCGTCGCTGAGATCGCACCCCGCTGCCGATTCGTCGGTCGTGGTGGACGTGAAGGTAGCGGCCGTAGCCGACGCCGGGGCGCTCGGGCGCGTGCCGCTCGACGTGCAGACATCGCTCGAACTGACCGATGCGGCGCTGTTCGCGGACAGCATCGCGATATTGGCGCCCGGCGTGGAAGGACTGGCCTCCCTCACGATCCCCGATGCGGCTCGCGGACCGTATGTTGCCGACATATCGGCTCAGGTCGACCTGGCCGAATTGCCGCGCAAGATCGGAGCGCCGGGGTTCAGAGGCGTGGTCGCGGTGGACGGTTGGCTGAGCAGCGGGGATGACTTGGGCTTCGCGCTGGCGGTCGAATCCGCGCGCGTGGCGACCCCGTGGGGCCGTGTATCCAAAGCGTTTGCTCGCCTGGACTCACCAACTGGCGGCGGGATGTCGTTCCGGAGTGCTTGGAGGGCAGCGGGCGGCAAGGTCGGCATCTCGGCGAAGCTGCCCGCAACGCTGCGGGATGGCGAGTTCTCCGCGCGCCTGCGGCTGTCCGAGCTTGGGCTGGATCGGATCGCCGCGCTTCCATCCCTGCGGCGTCCACTCTCCGAAGCCGACCCGACGGGCCGAGTCTCCGTGCTTGCCGAGGTCGCCGGGCATATCGGCGATTCCCTCGCCACCGGCATTCGGGTCGACTCCGCGAAGATCGACCTGGATGGGGCGGCGGTGTCGGTCGCGGGTCTGCGGTTGGGCGACGTCGTCGCCCACGTTCGCCAGAACGGTGCCGAGATCGAAGCTGGCGTCGGCATGCTCGGTGCGGTCGCGTTGGCACAGGGCAGTGTGCGGAGCTTCGACGACATCGCACTGCGAGGAACGCTCGTCAGCGACACTTTGAGCAAGATCGCCGGCGCGATGGGTGTATCGGGGTTCGGAGGGCGCTTCGACGCGGTTGCCTCCGTGACCGGTCGGGTGCGTGCGCCGGAGATCAGGCTGAAGGCGCGCATCGAGCGGCTCGACGTCCCCGAAGTAGATATCGCGGACGCAGTGCTCGACGCTCGGCTCGATGCGTCCGGCGCGGTGCGCGCGCGGCTCGTCACGGCAGACTCGTTGGTCGACGCGGAGTTCGTCCTCGACGACTGGGATGTCGGTCCGGCAGTCCTCAGTGCTCACCTCGGGCCGTGGCCGGTCTCGAACATGCCCGGGCGCGTCGCTGAGGAACACGGCATATCGGGCGCGCTCTCGGCCATAGTGACCGCAACGACCAGCCTGACGGACGAAGGACGCGAGGCCGGCGCCGAGGTCGTAGCGGATTTCCGGACTACCCCTCTGTTCTGGAACGACCAGGCTGTGGGCGTTGTCAGCGGCCATGCGGAGTGGGCGCGAGGCGTCGCCGAAGTGGAAGCCCACAACACC